>JAXDAR010000116.1:0-5778 GCA_034679645.1 Methanothrix sp.
AGAGGTGAGCGAGGGATGCCGCAGGTAATGGATCTCGCCTCCGGGCTCGTCTGCCGAACCTTTTTAAAAGATATTCCGCAATATCCAGCCTCAATCCTCTAATCAGAAAGACTCAAGCGTCTCCTCTTTTCCGATCTCCATCCCGCAGTCCAGCTCATCCAGCGACTGCCCGCTCGTCTTCTTGCTGGCAAACCTCCACCTCGCCTCCCCCTCCTGGGTGAAGTTGCCCGCCAGTCGCTGGTCGATATAGCCCCCAAACCAGGATCCACTCCGCTCAGCAGTGCCATTGAACCGGGCAGACGTCTCCAGATAGGATAGCGTCTTTCCCAGATTGGTCTTGTAGCTCAGGTTGATGGAACTCGCCTGATGGTACCGGTCCCACCAGCCCAGGTCCCGGTAGTTGTTCTGCACCCGGACGCCTGCAGACCAGCTCTCCTCCAGGGCAATGGATCTGTTGTGGGAGAGGATAAGCGTGCAGGGGGATTCTGAAGCCGAAACCCTCCGCTCGGCGGAGATGCTGGACGATCTGTAATCCAGCTCCTCCTCCGCTTGATAAGACCCTGTGCCATGCTCGCTGTAGTCCAGGGTGGAGCCGACCACCGGCCTTATTGCCGTATCCACGGAGGCCGAGAAGCTGCTATTGCCCGCGGATATGAGAACGTTGTTGGTTATGATGTAGCTGTCAAAATCATTGGAAAGCATCCCACGGGTGGAGGCAAAGCCGGTGCCCCGGACGCCGCCGGTGATGTCCGCCCGGGCGGCGGGCTTGACCGTTTTCATTACCACTGTAATCTGGCCGTGCTCGCCTGGGGCGAGAGCGGGGATGGTCCAGCGGTTGTTGCTGCCGGGATCGGGCGCGGGATTGGATTCGATGAAGACGGTTCGGGGGTCGTAATTCTCCTGGACGACGAGGTTTGCCGGCTGGAAGTCATTGTTGCCGTAGGTGATGGTATAGGTGATCTTGCCTCCGGCGGTGGCGCTCTTGGGGCCGTCCTTGACCTCTTCCTCTTCCAGGGGCTCGAAGCTGATGATCTCATCTCCTATTCTGATGTAATCGATCAAGGCTGAGGTCACCGGCGCTTTGGAATCTTTATAGAGGGTGATATAGATCCGCACGACCTCCTGCCCTTCCAGCAACTCTTTGAAATCCTTCAGGCGGCCGTGGGGGAATTTCTTGTCGCCGTATTTCTCAAACTCAAGGCCAAAGCCGTCCAGCTCATTCCACTGGCCAGGGGAGAATCCCAGCTCCGACCAGGAGCGGCTGATGGAACGAATCCTGGCATCCTGAGGGTCTTTGCTCTCGTAGACCCCGCTCTCATCACCATCCAGATAGAACTCGATCTGAACCTTTCCGTTCCCGGCTCCTGGATTCACCCACAGGCTCAACAGATCTATCTCCTCCAGCGGCATGGGCTCGTCTAGATAGATCTGCGCCCGCACGGTAGTGCCCTTATTGTCCACAGATAGATCGGCGCAACTCGCCCCGTGAAATGCGGTCTCATTGCTGACCGAGGCGTTGGAGTACTTCGAGCTGCCGAGGCGCCAATCCAGGTCGGTGAGGCCCGCGGCAGGAGTGGAGAACATCATCAGGAGGATAAGGACCGCCAGGATACTGGAAAAGTAGTGGTCGCTTGCCAAGAGCTTGTATAGCTTGCCCATACTTTCTCATAATATTTTATCTGTAGAAAAAGGATTCGGTCCAAAAATCCAGCTTGATAATATCTCACTCTGCTAATTGAACAGATGGAGCAGGATAAGTTGGTTCCTCGATGTTTTGTGTGGGCATTGTAACTCAAACTTAAAACCACAAAGGCACAAAGCCACAAAGGTTCTATCCTCAATATGAAGATTAATCAGCGATATGAAGAGACATATTTGTGTCTTTGTTTCTTTGTGGTTCATTTTTTGTGCTATCGTTAGGAACAACCGAAGAGGCAACCGAAGAGACAACAGAAAGCCAATGATCAGTTCGGTCTGTAGAGGTGGCCCACAGGAAAGAGGAGCTGTGTATAGGAACATTTTCATATATCAGACGGATTTCATCTCCGGTCATATCAAGAAGATAAGAAGATGAGACGATAAGAATATCTGAAGAGCGAAGTCTATTGGAGGAGTCAGTCATATTCGATAAACAGAGCGATGCTTATGCGAAAATAGTCCCCTGCCTGGATGTCAAGGTGGTGGACGGCCAGCCGTCGGTGGTCAAGGGAGTGAAGTTCGTGGACCTGAAAAGGCAGGGCGATCCGGTGGATTTTGCCCGGCGCTACCAGGATCAGGGTGCTGATGAGCTGGTATTCCTGGATATCACCGCCTCTCATGAAGGCAGAAAGACCATGGTGGATGTGGCCCGCAGGGTGGCGGATACAATCGACATCCCCTTTGCCGTGGGTGGTGGCATCTCCACCCTGGAGGGCATCAAACAGATCCTGGACGCCGGGGCGGACAAGGTGGGAATCAATACCGCTGCGGTGAAGAATCCCGATTTTGTGAAAGAGGCCTCGGCTGCTTTTGGATCGGACAGGATCACCGTGGCTGTGGACGCCCGCCGCAATCCGAACATCGTGCCCGGGGTCAATGTCTACCAGATGGAGGACGGCACAGATGCCTGGTTCGAGCTGGTGATCTACGGCGGCAGAGAGCCGGTGGGAATAGATGCCATCGACTGGTGCCGGAAGATGGAGAGCTTTGGCGCAGGAGAGCTGTTGCCCACCAGCATGGACCGGGACGGGACGAATATCGGCTACGACCTGCCACTGACAAAAGCCATCTGCGAAGCGGTCAAGATCCCGGTTATCGCCAGCGGCGGTGCCTCCACCCCCCAGCATATCCTGGAAGCCTTCACCGTGGCCAAAGCTGACTCCGCTTTAGCGGCGGGGATGTTCCACCGGGGAGAGTACACCGTGGGCCAGGTCAAAGACTATCTGGAAAGCAAGGGGATCAGGGTAAAGAGGTGAATTGATAAGGCCGACGAACCTGGGGCGGTGGGAAAGAAGGATAAAAGAAGGGGATGAACCAGACCTATGAAACCAGACCTGTGCCTCCCCTTCCATCAGATTCACTGCGAGATGCTGTCTATTGTAGCCAGGTTGTGCTCAGCACCTCTGAAAGCGTTCTTGAAGTGAACTTTTATTTCTTGCGATGTTTCCGGAATGGGGTAAATGAAGGTATTATCAACTTCGTTCTCAGGTCTAAGCACCTGGGAATCAACCACCATCCCATCTTTGTAGAGCTCCAGGTACACTTTATTTCCATCAATGTCTATGGACTGAACGGCCAGCTCATATCCTTCTTTCAATCTTAATGGCGTCCCTGAGGTCATTGTGCGGGACCGGGAGTCATCAATCAATATTTGACCCGGATTTACCTCAGAAGTCTGCCACAGGCCGTCTACTGTCGCCAGGTTCTGATCTGCACCCCTGAAAGCGTTCTTGAAGTGAACTCTTATTTCTTGCCGTGTTCATGGACTGGAGTAAATGAAGGTATCATCGACTTCATTCGCTGGCACGATCACCTGAGAATCGACCACCATCCCATCCTTGTATAGCTCCAGGTACACTTTATTTCCATCGATGTCTAGGGACTGAATCGCTAACTCATATCCTTCTTCCAATGCGATAGGCGTCCCTGAAGTCACTGTACGGGATCGGGAGTCATCAATCATTATTTTACCGGGATTTGTCTCTGAACTCTGCCAGAGGCCGTCTACTGTCGCCAGGTTCTGATCTGCGCCTCTGAAGGAGTTCTTGAAGTGAACTCTTATTTCTTGCCGTGTTCCTGGACTGGAGTAGATGAAGGTATCATCAACTTCTCCCGCGGGCATGATCACCTGAGAATCGACCACTTCCCCCTCTTTTTCAAGCTCCAGATATATTTTATTTCCATCGATGTCTATGGACGGGATCGCTAGCTCATATCCTTCTTCCAATCTCAAAGGCATCCCGGAAGTCATTGTGCGGGATCGGGAGTCGTCAATCAATATTTGGCCGGGATTTGCCTCAGAAGTCTGCCACAGGCCGTCTACTGTGGCCAGGTCCTGATCTGCACCTCTGAAAGCGTTCTTGAAGCGGGCTCTTATCTCTTGGGATGTCCCTGGTCGGGAGTAGATGAAGGTATCATTAAATTCATTCGCTGGTATGATCACCTGGGAATCGATCCACATCCCATCTTTGAAGAGTTCCAGGTAAACTTTATTTCCATCGATGTCTATGGACTTGATAGCCAGCTCCCATCCTTCCTCCAATATTAAGGGTGTCCCTGAAACCATTGTGTGGGGTTGGGTGGAGTTTATCAATATTTGACCGGGATTGATCTCTGAAGTCTGCCACAAGCCATCTATTGTGGCCAGGTTCTGATCTGCACCTCTAAAAGAGTTCTTGAAGTGAACTCTTATTTCTTGCGGTGTCCCCGGACGGGAGAAGATGAAGGTACCATCAACTTCATTAGCTGGAATGATCACCCGGGAATCGATCATCATCCCGTCTTTGTATAGCTCCAGGTACACTTTATTTCCATCGATGTCCACGGACTGAATCCAAAGCTGGTATCCTTCCTCCAGTTCTAAAGGCGTGCCTGAAACAATTGTCCGGGATTGGGAGTCGTCAATCATTATTTTACCGGGATTGATCTCTGATGTCTGCCGGAGGCCGTCTACTGTCGCCAGGTTCTGATCTGCACCTCGGAAAGAGTTCTTGAAGTGAACTCTTATTTCCTGCGCTGTTCCCGGCCTGGAATAGACAAATGTATCATCAACCTCATTGGCAAGAATGTTGATCATAGAATGGATCATTTTTCCGTCTTTGTATAGCTCTGAATAAACCTTATTTCCGTCGATATCAACTGACTCTACCGCCAGCTGGTATCTGCCGTCAAGCTCCAATGGCTTTTCTTCCGATAGATTGACGAGGATTTCCTTTTTTATTTCCTCAGTCCACAGGCCGAAAGGATCATCTTCAGATCCGCGGGCTTCCTCGCAGATCAAACCTCCAAAAAAGAGGGTCATCAGGATGATTGCGAAAGTTGATCCGATTAAAATTCCTCCGATTTGGCTTAGCATTATGCCTTTGCATTATATTATTAGGTTTGGCTAGCTGATAAGGCTTTTGGATTCCGCTATCTTTCTGATTATTGAATCCAGGGAAATCAGAGTGAGACGGTGAACTTGTCTCTTGAGAAGGCAAAAAATGAAAAGGAAGAGAAAGGCTCTAATCCTGCCCTTTTCTCTCCCACCAGATTCACTGCGAGATGCTGTCTATGGTTGCCCAGGTCCCATCAGCGCCACGGAAAGCATTTTTAAAATGGATTTCCAGTTCCTGCCCCGTTTCAGGATTGATATAGTCATATATGCCATCCCCTTCTTTTGCAGCAATGACTATCCTGGAGTCAACCATATCTCCATCCTTGAACAGCTCGACATATGCCTTATTCCCATCGATATCTACTGATTGGACTGTTAATTCGTATCCCTCTTCCAGCATCAGGGGCGTTCCTGATGTAAATGTCCTGTAAGAAGAGTCGTTCAATATAATGCTATGGGGATATATTTATGAGGTTTGCTCGATGTGGTCTATTGAAACCATAACGTGATCAGCTCCCCGAAACATATTCTTGAAATGAACCATGATCTTTTGCATTGTTCCCGGCCTGGAATAGACAAATGTGTCGTCCACTTCATTGGCGGCAATGATCACCTGGGAATCGATCACCTGTCCATCTTTGAGAAGATCAATAAGTGCCTTATTTCCATCGAGGTCCACGGATCTGATGGCCAGATCATATCCT
>JAXDAR010000117.1:0-25496 GCA_034679645.1 Methanothrix sp.
TCATGGCGATGTTTACAACCATGGTGGCGGAATTCTCAACCATGCAAATCTAACGATAGAAGAAAGCATAATCTCTAGGAACATCGCAAGCTGGCAAGGCATGTTGGGATCCACATTAGGAGGAGGAATCTACAACTCCGGCTCACTTTATATGAAAAACAGCATTGTTTCAGGCAATATGGTAAAAGCCTCAGGTAGCGGGGAGTATGCTACTGGACAAGCATTTGGTGGAGGCATATTCAATAGCGGTACGGCAAGCCTAGACGGCAACGACATTTCCGGTAATATCGCTGTAGCGGATGGTTCAGGTATCGATTATGGCGATGGTTATGCAAATGGCGGAGGAATTTACAGCGAAGGAAATATTAACATAAACGACAGCTACATCTGCAACAACACTGCGACAGGACACGGCTCTGGTGTTATTCAAGGAGCCGGTTATGGAGTTGGAGGAGGAATTTTAAGCCTAGGCAATCTGAACATAGATGATAGCTATATCTGCGGAAACACTGCGACAGGATACGCATCCGGTACTAATGGATATGGCATTGGAGATGGAGGAGGAATATTCACCTCTGGCCCATCGAATATAACCGGAAGCTGCATTTCCAGCAACGTCGCAAGGGGATATGGTTCTGGGATTTCCGGCATTGGCGCCGGAACGGGCGGAGGAATTTCCAGCATCAACACATTGAATATTCTCGAAAGCTCTATTTCGGGCAACATTGCAGAAGGATACAGCACAGGGGAAGGCACGGAAGGATCAGGTGGAGGGATTTTCAATATAGATATATTGACTCTGGAAGGCGCATCTATATCCGATAATAAAGCATTTCGCGGCGGAGGCATATACAACTGGGGCACAGTGAACCTGGAAAGCGGCTCAATCGACCACAATAGCGCCAATTACGCTGGGGGCGGTATCTATAACGATGGGACAATCACCGGCAATAAGAGCATAGTACATGATAACAATCCAGATGACATTTTGCCTTGACTTTCTGAGGCTTAGGCAAAGCAAATTTGTAACGTCAAGTAGTTGCATGGTCACGAGAGGAGGGGATGGTATTCCCTCCATTCCAATTCTTTTGGGCCAGATTCAGAATAAAACATTCTGAGGCGCTCCAGGTGGCCTCAGGGATCTTTTTTATTCAGGCCTGCTCCTTCGTCCGGCTTGCGAACTCCTGCTGCACATCGCATCCTAGCTTTCCGATGGCATCTGAGCGGCATTGGCGGCAGTGCTTCATCTGCTTGATGATCTTCCCCAGTTCCTCCTGCATCTTTCTCTTCTCCTCCGGCGATGGGGGCTTGATATGAGCGAACTTGTACTGGGGAATGAGAGGCATGACATTATGGATGAAAACTCCCATTGATTTGATCTTATGAGCGATATCCAGGATATGCTTATCATTGATCCCGGGGATGATAACGGTATTGACCTTGACGATCTTCTTTTTCCTCACTGCTTCTTCAATCCCCTTAAGCTGATGGTCACGCAAAAGCGTCGCCGCCTCCAGGCCCTCATATCTCTTGCCCTCATATGTGACGTAATCGTATATCTGCTGGCCGATCTGGGGATCGATGGCATTCATGGTGACGGTGATATTGCATACGCCCAGCCGGTCAAGCTCCTGAATCTTATCAGGCAGGAGCAGCCCGTTGGTGCTGATGCAGAGGATGATGTTGGGATACTTCTCACCCACCAGGCGCAGGGTCTCGAAGGTCTCCTCATTGGCCAGAGGCTCACCAGGGCCTGCTACTGCCACCACCTTGATGTAGTGGTACTTCTCCAGCACCTGATCAACCCGCTCTAAAGCCTCTTTCGGCTTTAAGACCTGGCTGGTGACACCGGGACGGGATTCATTTACGCAATCGAAATCCCTCACACAGTACTTGCACTGGATATTGCATTTTGGGGCCACGGCCAGATGCATCCTGCCAAAGGAATGGCAGGCCTTCTCGCTGAAACAGGGGTGCTCTGATATCCTCCTCAGCTGCTCCGGGTCGTAGGGGACCTCCTGCCCTCTTACATTGGCAACGGGATAACTCTCTTCGCTCATGATCGGACTCCACTATTGTATAGTTCTAGTATCCTTTGCCATGGCTAAAAGACTTGCGTGCCGGAGAGGGTGAGAAGACAAAGATACTTTAAGGAGGGAGGAGTAGGCAGGTGGTATATGCCTGACAAGAGCAAGATTGTGATCTGGCCGCTGTATTTCGATGCTTCTCGCTCCCGTGAGGAGGGGCGAATGGTTCCCAAAGAGTATGCCATCAGTGAGCCTAACCTGGATATGATCATCACAGCATCCATTAAATCCGGGCTGAAGCCGGAGATCGAGAGGGAGAAAAAGCACCCGAAGACCTGGCACAGGCCGGAGGCAGCAGGTAGAATACTGGTGGCGAAAAAGGGCTCCAAATCCGCCACATTGAAGATGATCGCGGGATCATTAAAGATGAAATATAAAAAACAATTCACTGGCAAGCGAAGTTGAGCGGTTCATATGATCGACTTGCACACCCATACAACCTTCAGTGATGGCGAGCTCATACCCAGCGAGCTGGTGAGACGGGCAGAGGTCAAAGGATATACCGCCATTGGCATAACCGATCATGCTGACTATACCAACATAGAGCACATCTTAAGCTGCGTCTCCAAGGCCAAATATCTAGAAGGCATACTGGATATCAGGATTCTGCCCGGCGTCGAGCTGACCCATGTGCCTCCTCAGAAGATAGCGCCCCTGGCAGACCTGGCCCGCAAACTGGGAGCGGAGATCGTGGTCGTCCACGGGGAGTCCCCGGTGGAGCCCGTCTGTCCTGGCACCAACCGGGCCGCTCTGGAGGCGGGAGTGGACATCCTTGCCCATCCCGGATTTATCACCCTGGAGGAGGCGGTGTTGGCCCAGGAGAACGATGTCTGTCTGGAGATAACATCCCGCTCCGGCCATAACATCACCAATGGTCATGTGGTGAAGATGGCAGTTCAAGCCGGGGCGAAGATGGTGGTGGACACGGACGCCCATGCCCCCGGAGATCTCATTGATAGCGAAAGGGCGATTCAGATTGCAGTTGGCGCAGGATTGACACTTGAAGAAGCTAAAGAGATCGTCTCGAACCATGCGATTATTAGATGAAAGACCATTGCCAGGATTCTGCGATGTCGACCAGGGGTTGAATGGATAGATATTGTAGCGATTGATATATCGGGCCGTCATTCTGTGCAGGGCAGCTACAAGATGGTATGTGCCGCCCTATCGGTCCAGGTATCTCCCAATTTTATTGAGAAAGTACACACGGTCAGGCTCGTGCCGCGCGTCGCCGGGGCTCTGGACCTGAATGTGATAGCGGACCTGATAAGCGATGCCTGCTCGTGCCTCCAGGGGACTATTGTGGCGGAGCGGGGAGACTTCTACAACCTGGAGGTCTGGAGGGCGCAGAGCATCCTGGGAAGGGATTTTAAATATCCTGAAACGATAGCCGAAAGGACTGCGATTGAGCTGGCACATCATATCTCATTGGCGGGACGAAGGCTTATCACTACAAAGTCAATAGTCGAAGATAAGGACGATAATAGATGACTGAGGACAAGACCGCCGTTCTTCTGATGCGGGAAAATCCGACTAAACCTGAAGATCCATACCTGATGAGAGAACTCCGGGGCCTGGCAAATGCTGCCGGCTACCTGGTCCTGGACGAGATAAAGCAGCGTCGAGAGAGGGACCACCGCTTTCAGATCGGCAGAGGAAAGATAGAGGAAGCCCTCTCCTGCCACCCAAAGAAGCTTATTTTCTATAATCCACTCAGCCCAACCCAGGTATTCAATATTCGCAGCCAGTTTGCGATTGGTGTCCTGGACCGGTTCAACCTGATCCTGGAGATCTTCGCCTCCCGCGCTTCCACCAGGGAGGCCAAGCTGCAGGTGGAGCTGGCCCGTCTCAGCTATGATGCTCCTCAGGTGAGAAGTGAGCTATCCCTTAAGAAGCGGGGAGAGCAGCCGGGCTTTCGCGGTGCAGGCGCCTATGAGCAGTCGATGTATCATGACATCCGGGGCAGGATGGCCAAGATCAGAGCGGAGCTGAGGGAGGTGGAGGCCATGGGTGAGGGAAGGAGAAAGAGACGCAGAGAGCTGGGCTTCGACCTTATCGCCCTGGCCGGATACACCAATGCCGGCAAGAGCACCCTGCTCAACACCCTCACCGGCTCGGGGGTGGTTGCTCTGGATCAGCCTTTCACCACCCTCTCTCCCACCACCAGGGCTCTGGAGATCAATGGCCGCAAGGCATTGCTCACCGATACGGTGGGATTCATTGATGATCTGCCCCTTTTTCTGATCAAGGCATTCCATTCCACCCTTTCCGAGATCTCTCAGGCGGACCTGGTAGTATTGGTCGTGGATCTCAGCGATCCGCTGGAGCTATTGAGGCGGAAGCTGGTGGCATCTCACAAGGCCCTCTGGGACTGCCAGGTGACTGCGCCCATGATCACCGTTTTGAACAAGGTAGACCGGCTGGATGAATTCGATGCCCAAACGAGGATTGATCGGATAAAAGACCTTGCCCCACACCCGGTCATGGTCTCAGCCCATTCCTCTCAGGGGCTGGAGAGCCTCAAAGAATGCATTTATCAGCACTTGCCGCCGTTAAAGGAGTACCAGATCCGACTCCCCTATACATCTCGAAGCTTTGGGGAGCTGTCCCGCCTCTATCACACAAGTGAGCTCTTAAGTGTGAGATATGAGGATGAGCTGGTATTGAGCCTGCGGGGGAGGGCGGAAGAGGTGGCCCGGCTGAGGAAGACAGAGGAGGATCAACCCGCAGAATGAGCGCTGCAAATGCTGATGGGGTCAGAAGCGATGGCAGAGATATTGCGTGAGCACTTCCGTCTGAAAGAGACCATCGTCACCATCTGCGCTCGAAAGAGTGAGCACATCGAAGCCGCCAGAGAATCGATTGCCATGCAACGAAGCCATCTGGAGCAGTTCATAGCGAATGATCCTTTTTTCATGCTGACCCTGGAGCCCTATGATCTTAAAGCAGATGATGCACCGGATATTGTCAAGCAAATGGTCGAATCCAGTCGCATTATCGGCGTCGGCCCCATGGCCTGTGTGGCGGGCGCTATAGCCGGCTTTGCGGTGGAGGCAATGATCGATGCCGGAGCGACTTATGCTATTGTCGATAACGGAGGAGACATCTGCATATTGAACGATGAACCTGTGGTGGTGGGAATATATGCTGGAAGCTCTTTGATTCGGGATCTTGCCTTCGAGATCCCGGGTCGCGGCAAGCCATTAGGCATCTGCACCAGTTCGGGAACTGTGGGTCCATCAATATCTTTTGGATGCGCTGATGCGGCCACGGTCATATCAGATAACCTGGCTTTAGCAGATGCTGCGGCCACGGCGCTGGGAAATGCTGTGGCTGCGACTGGATCGCTGGAGGAGTGCTTTAATGCTGTCGACAGGCCGGGAATTAATGGCGCACTCCTGATCAGGGGCGAAGAGATGGCGCTGTGGGGAGAGCTTCCCAATCTGCTGCGCGCCCATGTGAGCGAGGAGAGGATTACAAGAGAATGAATCCCGTTTGTGGCGGTGAAAGTAAAATCAAGCAATTGTCAAAGGCCTACTTTGGCCTTGATCTGAGCCACATCGTTCTCAATTCTGGTAAGTCTTTCATCGAGACTGCCTTTCAGATCAGATCGTAGCTCTTTTATCTCGCCCACAATCTCCTCTTTGGATTCAACCACTTTTTCCATAAGCTCCTCCTGATGGCATATCATTATATCCTGCTTTTCTAGCATCTGGTCCTGGTTTTCGAGCATCCGATCCTGCTTTTCGAGCATCTGGTCCTGCTTTTCGAGCATTTGCCCCTGGTAATCCAGGCCTCTTTCAGTCAGAATGATGAGCACTTTAAGGTATTTGGCTGCGGTGTCGAGCCTGGAGTCAGTCTCATTATCCCCAACAATCTTGTCAAAATCATCGAAGATGCCGGTGGCTTCGCTATAATGCTCTTCAACCAAGCTAACATCTATGATAGCGTTCTTTATCCAGAGAGCCCTGTACAAATTCTCCAGATCGCTTCTTTCACCCTCAGCGACCACCATCACTCTTCCATCGGAAAGGTTCTTAACAAAGCCTCTGACTCCCAGCGATTTTGCCTTTGCGACTACCTTGGACCTATAGCCGGACTCCTGCACCTTCCCTGACACATAGGCAGTCAATTTCTGCATACACTATAGATGCAGTTCCTTTTCCTATATGGCTTTATTCCATGCAGGGGGAATGTGAAATATTATAGAAGATGGCCTTCTTTTTCATCATGTTTTTTTAAGCCTGTGGATAGATTCCCAACGGAAGAATGGATTCAACTGATGAATGAATTCAGCGAATCGGGCCAATATATCCGTCCATCCTCCGCGATCATTATTGCTGGACATATGTTGATCATGCAGGCTCGCGGTTTCAGGTTTTCTCGCAGTTGCTCTAATGATATTGATTTTCCAGAATATCCAAATTTTTTCCGACGAGGAGATAGGGGAGTTCTGTCTCATCTGGATAAAATTAATATAATGGTATTGAGTATAGGAATTAATCAGGAAATGTTCCGACAGCCGGAAGCGGAGGGATATAATGGCCGAAACCAGAAATTTTGCCCTCAGAGATAAAAAGGGCAATGAGATCGGGGTCTTTACGGGAAAACAACCCAGACAAGCAGCGTTGAAAGCAGCGAATAGAGGTCATAAGGATATAAGGCTCAGAGAGCGAGGAACAAAAAAAGTCCATATATTTGTGGGAGAAAGGGTTCAGGTAAAGAAGCCGAAGGGTGCGCCTGCCTGGATGCCCAATCAAATCTGGAAGCCAAAGGTAAAGAAGATCGGGGTGGAAAAACTAGACGAGATCTAATATTTTGGACTCAACTTTTTTCTGATTGCCATCTGAAGTGCAGCGCTGCGGAATTGACCTGCCGCTCTCCAAGAGACGAAATCCCATTTTATCCAGAACCATTTTTGCCTGACCATCGTTATGCAGCAGCACTTCAGCTAGATCTTGCGGCTCATCTATATCGCAGCTCCCTCGAAAGGATTCGAATACAGAGAAACTCAAATCTGCCTGCCTGGCATAGACAATATGTCTGGGAAAGCTGAGACCCTGGTAGCAGGTCCGGAATTCCGGGCTGCGAATGAGTATCATATTTGTCCCTCCTCCCCGCCCCGGACAGAGGACCACATCTCCCGGGCAAGAGAGAATCTCTCCGATCTCCCTGTCTCTTAATAGAGCCAGATCGGCCATGACAATCAGAATATCTGACGGCCATCCCAGATCTGCCTGCTGTGATATCAAAGAGTTGAGAGCATCGTCGAGATCCAGTTCCGACGGCAAGACCTCGGCATCAATTCCCATCTCCCTGGAATTGAAGTCTGAATCGGAGAGGATGCTCCTCTTGCCCTGGCCGGAGACCGCTCCCAGAACATCCTTCAACATGGCAAGAGAAAAGATCATCCTCTCCGCTGGATCTAGAACCGATGAGAGCCTGCTCTTTCCGTTTTTGGACTTGAAAGGAATAACCACATGTACCGATTGCAGCATGAAAATGCAATCTCCAGATATTATAATATCAGGTTTTCAACCGGGGCCGGATTATATCGTTCTCCTTCTCCCGGAACAGGCCATCCCCGGAGCGTGGGTAGTCCAGCCCCCGAAAGACCACGACAGGTGTTGCGTCTCCTGCCTCGCCCATCAGCAGGTTTGCAGCTGCAGCGATCTCATCTGCTATCGCCTCCTGGGTGATATTGAGGGGCCGTCCATGTATGTCCAGCTCACCGCGCCAGTCTCGCAGAGCAGCGATCCCTGCCCAGCCCACAGCCACACCGGCAACGCCAGACCGAAATGGCCGGCCACAGGTGTCAGTGATGATGACCGCACAATCCTTACCCAGAGCCTGGCGCAGCCTCTCGGCGCTGGCACAGGGATTTTCCGGCAGCAACAGGATCTTTTCATCCCCCACATTGGACTGATCAATGCCGGCATTGACCCCGATATGGCCAAAATGAGTGGCAACCAGCAGAAATGGCCGCTCGAGCAGTACATCGCTGGATTCATCAAAAACCGCCTGCACAAATCTGGGATCTTTTCCCAGCTCGCGGGCCAGCTCAACTGCGCGCCTGCCTGGATGGTAGTCTTCCAGATCTCTTATCCGGCCTTCGGATTTGGCCACAATAGTGCTGGCAAGGCAGAGGACATCTTTATCCTGGAACTCAAACCGAGACTGGACCAGGGAAGAGATATCGTCTCCTTCTTTTATAACCGGCAGGCCGCGAATTAGATATCCTTTTAAGGACGCTGCTGGCTCAGACATAAATCCAATCTATCCTGGATGGCCCCATCTGAAACCTGTATTCTCTGCAACACTTCTACTTCAAACGCGAGCCAGATGGCAGCCTGCTGAGATGATACAGCCTGGCCTGAACCAGGAGATCGAGCAGATAAGAGTAGTTCACAGCGACCGTCGCCGTTCGCTCCTCACTCTTTTCTATCCAGGGAAGACCCGAGTAGCCTTCTGCAAACTCTTTCCAGAACTGGGGGGGAGTGAATTCCAGTAGATATTTGTGCTCCTCGGTAAAGGTGAGGCTGATCATCTCCTCCATCTAAGACACCTTGCCTTTTCTCTCCACAACCTCGGCAAAGGCCAGGGTCCCGCTGATCTTCTTGATCTTGGCCCGCACGATCTCTCCTTTTATTGTGCTGGGGACGAAGATCAGATATTTATCAACCTTGGCTATGCCGTCGCCCTTATTGCCCACAGACTCAATGCGTAACTCGTAGGTTTCGCCCTCTTCGATGACATCCTTTTGAATTGCTGCCGTCGCCTTTCTCTTGCGCACTGGGCGATGGGCACCACAGGCATCGCATTTGAGTGTCAGCACACGATCGCTCTTGATGAGGTGAGTATCCGGCAGCCTGCACTCGGTGCAGACCACATACTCTTCGAAATAGGATTCTATCTGGCGGGCAATGGCGGTCTCGCCAAACTTTCCCTGAAAGATCCCTCGCTGTCCCTCGATCTTTCCGGCAGTACCCATCTCCTGGAGGAGATATTTCATAAGATGCTCCGGATCGCGATTCAGAGTATCAGCTATTGCCCCAAAGTTCTCTAGGACGGTGGTCTTTCCCTCATAGAAAACTTTTACAGAGGGTATTACGAACCGTTCCTTGGACTCCCTGGTGGCGGGCATCTTTTTCATGGCCCTATCCAGGCCCGCTAAATAGTCATCCATCCAGATTACCTTATCAACTCTTGACCGGATTCAACGATTATCTGAATAGGGGTCGGCAATTTATGTCCTGCTCTGGTCAATGCCTCCTTGGCATCGTTCAGGTACTGTGGTGGTATTCCCAGGGTGAATAGCTTCTGGCCGGCTTCAACTCTGGCCGCTGTTCCCACCGCCTTGCCGAAGGCCATCCTCATCCCGCTGGAGACACGATCTGCTCCTGCGCCGGTAGCCTGTTTATTCTCGCGAATGACATGGTGAGGATACGTCCTGAGCTTCAGGTGGTAGTTGGCCCTGCCCATCAGCTTCTGAAGGTAACGGTTGGCTGCAACCCTCGCTGCTTCCAGAGCAGTATGCCTGATCTGGCAGGGTTCCATGACCACCAGTGTCAGCTTCAAGGGATAGTCTTCCTGCAGATTTCCCATATCATAGTGAACTACTTTGCTTCCCGGAACGCCCCCCATATACTTTCTGCGCGTGTAGGGTCGTTCATGCCTTCTGTACATGCTTGCTGGCTTGCGTGTCAAAACTAATTCCTCCAATAATCCTGAGGTTGGTGCACTATTCACCTTGCTTATAAGGTTTTGGCCTTGCTTTGGCCTTTCCCGGCAACCTGCTCAGCACTTGCCTTTTCCTTCGTCTTCTGGTTTTATCTTCTATACGGTGATAGGGGTTGAGAGAGCGATCTCGCCTGCCAGGGGAGTTTTCATCAGCCGGCCTACCTCAGCGGGATTGTTGGCCAGGACCCACATCAGCTTGACCAGGGCCACCTCAGGAAGCATGTCGCCACCCTCAATAGCCCCTGCTTCGAGCATATCTCTGCCGGTGTCATAAACCCGGTCGCATATCCTTCCCCGCAGGCACTGTGAGGTCACGACCACCGGTATGCTCTCCTCTTTTGCCCTGGCAATGCCCTCTATCCAGTCGGAGGCGACATGGCCCAGGCCTGTTCCCTCCAGGACTATTCCCCTGTAATGCTGGTCGATGTAGTAATGAAGTATCTCCGGAGAGGATCCCGGAGTGTATTTTACCAGGGCGCACCTGGGCTGGAGGCTCTCTTTCAGCTCCATTTTCACCTCCCCCCGGCGGCGGTAGGGGAGGAGAGTCTCGACCTTTCGGCTGAGGTAATCGACTCTACCCAGTGGGTGCTGGTTTATGGTCTGGAAGGCGTCCCGGCGGGAGGTATGCATCTTGCGAACCCTCGTCCCGCGGTGAATGGTGCAGTAGTCATCGTTGGTTGTGCCGTGCATGACCACACAGACCTCGGCGATATCGCTGGTGGCAACCGTGGCCGCACAGATGGCGTTCATGGAGGCGTCGCTGCTGGGACGGTCGGAGCTTCTCTGGGAGCCGACCAGGACCACGGGGACGGGCGTCTTCAGCATGAAAGAGAGTGCAGCGGCGGTATACATCATGGTATCTGTTCCGTGGGTTATGATCACTCCCTCTGCTCCCCTCTCGATCTCCTCGGCCACTGCCCGCGCGAGGGCGGTCCAGTATTCTGAACGCATATTCTCGCTCAGGATCTGATAGATCACCCGGGCACGATAATTGGCGATCTCCTCAAGCTCGGGGATGGCGGAGATGATCTCGCCGGCGGAGAACTGGCTGGTGACGGCCCCCGTCCGGTAGTCGACCTTGCTGGCGATGGTTCCTCCGGTGGAGAGAATGGATACCACAGGCAGGCCGGGCTTTTCTTTGAGGGGTCGGTCCAGTTGCGGGGATTTGATATCCTGGCCCTTTTCTATGATCTTGATGTCGCTCTCTCTTGCCCTCAGGCCGATATTGTAGCCGTTCTTGAGCTTTATGACCACATGATCCGCGCGGCGGGATGGCATGAGGACCCCCTCATAGGATACGCCATTCCTTTCCACCAAGACTCTATCTCCCAGATCCATTTCGTCCTCACCAGAATGCAAATTTACTCCTCTGACTATATTCGCTATCTAAAAACGTTACCCTTGACGGATCGATGGAATTGGCAAGATGAGGACTGTGAGCCGCAGATTTCGAGACAGTAGATGAAGTCGAAAAGGCCATCAAAAAAGAGATATGAACTGAGATAAGAAGAATAAAGAGAAGGAAAAGAGGAAGAGAAGGAAAAGAGGAAGAGAAGGAAAAGAAGAAACCCGGGGGATATGAGGATGGCAAAAGGCATGAGCGCTCACAAATGGGATCCCGAGACCTATACCAGTAGCTCTTCTGCTCAAAAGATCTGGGCGGAGGAGCTTTTATCAAAGGTCTCAATTCGGGGAGATGAAAGGATACTTGATATCGGCTGTGGAGACGGTAAGATCACCGCCCAGATATCACGCCTAGTTCCCAGGGGATCGGTGGTGGGGCTTGATAACTCCCCGGAGATGCTGAGCTTTGCCCGGTCGCGGTTCCCGGCAGAAGAATGGCCTCGTCTCCAGTTCCAGGAGGGAGATGCCCGTGATCTGCCTTATGATAACCAGTTCGATCTTATCCTCTCCTTTGCTGCTCTTCATTGGATTTTTGATCACCGGCCGGTTCTGGCAGGGATATGGCGGAGCCTGAGGAGCGGAGGCCGGGTTTTCATGCAGTTTGGGGGAAGGGGCAATGCGGCCAGTGTTCTGGAGATTGCCGGAATGATGATCTCAGAGGAGAGATGGGCCCGCTACTTCAAGGATTTCAGTTTTCCTTACGCCTTTTACGGACCGGAGGAGTATCGGGCATGGCTGGATGCTTCTGGCCTGAGAACAGTCCGGGTGGATCTGTTGCAGAAGGATATGATCCAGAAGGGCCGGAAGGGGCTGGCCGCATGGATTGAGAGCACCTGGCTGCCCTATATCGAAAGGATTCCTGAAGAGCTGAAACCGGATTTCATCTGCGAGGTAGTTGATAGGTATGTCCAGCTTCATCCCCCGGATGAGAACGGGGATATTCACGTGGGGATGGTGAGATTGGAGGTGGAGGCGAGAAAAGAAGAATCTGATGGCCAATCCCGGGATCGCGCAGTGCGACCTGAATGATTGATGGCAGGTCCGGTTAAGCTTAATAGCTCTGTGGAGAAGAGACCGCCAGGAGATAGGATGATCAGCTTTATCACCAGCAACAAGGGAAAGTATGCGGAGGCCAGGGCATTGATCGACGACCTGGTGCAGAAGGATCTGGGCTATACCGAGATTCAGGCAGATACTCTGGAAGAGGTGGCCGCCTATGGGATGAAAGAGATCATGGCCAGGATGGAGGGTCCAGTGATGCTGGAGGATGCAGGCCTATTCATCGCTGCACTGGGCGGCTTTCCCGGGGTATACTCTGCTTATGTTCAAAAGACCATTGGCAATGAGGGAATACTGCGGCTGATGGATGGCACCCGGGATAGGAGGGCTTTTTTCAAGTCGGTGGTCGCATACGCCGAGCCAGGGCTTGAGCCTCTGATGTTTCAGGGGATAGTGGAGGGGCAGATCGGCCATGAGGCGCGGGGAAGTGGGGGATTTGGCTACGATCCCATCTTCTATGTGGGGGATAGGAGCCTGGCACAGATGGATCTGGCGGAGAAGAACCGCATCTCCCACCGCGCGGCCTCCATGCATGCCCTCAAGGAATGGCTGGAAGGTCGCTGAGACTGCAGAGTCTTCCTTTTTGCCGAAGCAAAAAAAAGACTATGCCGTATAGCGGTCCTTACGTTCCTGATCTTCTTTTTCCTCGTCTCGGGCGACTGGGATTCGCAGTACCCTGCGCCACAGTATAGCGAGAAACAGGATCGTGCCGATGACTGCCAGCCAGATTGAAGACCTATTTTTTTTCATATGAATCACCAGGGAATTTGTCTTTCAGTTTATTTTCTCCCTCTAAGCGACTTAATGGTTTCGGTTTGCCAGTTAGCGGTCTGGTCAGGATATTCTTGAATTCCTGCGATCCTCGCCGGATGCGAACTTATCACAATCGTCTATATCATCATAAAAAGACAATTATTGTCCTGGAGATGACAATGATGGACTATGCCGCTCTATCCCTGATGGTGTTGATCAGCCTGGCTGTATGGTGGATGATTCTGATTATATCCGGCCTGAGGCAATCACATCTGTAAAGGGAATGGTCTTCAAGCGACTTTTTTTTCTCAGTGCTTCCTCTTTTCCAGAGCGCAGCGTGGCAGCATACTCGCATCTATGCCTTTGATATAAGGTGCCTGGACGGCAGAGATGTAGACCTTGCGATCCCCCACAGAGATGATATGATCGGTGGGCTTGGGTGGACTGGTCTTGACAGAGAATATCAGAGGGCCCTCGCAGGTGGTAGCGACGCGCATATCTGTCGAGCGGGCACGGATGTACTCGTCCATCTCCGGGGCGATCCGGATTGAGAATGATGTTGCAGCCATTGGGATGATTGTGATCGCTGAATGTAGAAATAGGTTCTCTTCCAGGAATCTCTCTTCGAGAAGTTCTCTTCCAGGAGGTTCTCTTTCGGACAAAAGGTTTCTTTGGAGATATCAGGACGAAATAGGTTTATAGCCCGGTCATAACAGATGTGGCCGTGAGAAGGAGAAAAGATAACCACAAGTCCAGAGACCTGGCTCTCCAGCGCATGGAACGGCTCTTTGTCCTGGCGGAGGAAGAGCACAGGAGCCATCCGGAGAGAAGCAGGAGATATGTGGAGATCGCAAAAAGAATCAGCACCCGCACCAGGGTTCGAATGCCCCATATTCTTAAGAGGCTCTACTGCCACCACTGCGGAAGCTACCTGTCCCCGGAGGGCTCCCGGATAAGACTGCGTGACGGCATCCTGGTCACCACCTGCATCCACTGTACTGGAAAGATGAGGCGGCCCTACAGACCGATAAGAGATCAGGAGCGCAGAAAGAGTCAGAAAGATTGAGTTGATGGAAAAAGAGAATGGTGCGCAATATCAAGTCTCATCAAAGCCAATATACTGCATCATCCGCTCTTTTTTATTGCCCAAAAGCTCTTCTTCCCGGTCAAGGATCTCTTTTATCAGTTCGACCACCGGCCTTGTTCCATCCCAGTTCCGGGATATGATATCAGAAGATCCTGATTCCTCCAGGACCTTGTTGGCGACATAGGCGCATAGGTAGATATCATCGACATAACCCACAGGACCGAATTTATCCTCGGGAATTATATCCTCAGGCAGAATGAAATAAGCTATCGCGGCAATGATGTGAGGCGAGATGGATCTGGGAAGATCCTTGTCATCCAGCAGCCTGGTCATCAATCGGTAAAAAGCCGGTGCCTGATGAATAAGATCGGAAAATTCACCCTCATAACCGGATATATCCTTTTCCAGCATTACATCGAATCTCTTCAAATCAAGAACCTCCTCCACTCCTCTGCCCGGATGCACAGACCATAAACCGGACCTGATCTATACGGTGCTATAGAGAGGGAATTAATTAACTTTTGGGATGATGGGATGCTTGATAGAGTAGAGATATTTATTACATGCTTGTACAGTGACCTCCCATGAAGCTTGCAATCGCATTAATAACCTTCCTGGCGGCAGTATCCATTCCGCCCGTGACGGGAGAATATGCTGCAGGGAATACTGCAGAATACTGGTCAAGACTCGGAGATCAGCAATTTTTGAACGACAGCTTTCAAGAGGCAGCCGAAAGCTATGATAAGGCCCTGGAACTTGACTCTGCAAATGTCTATCTCTGGATCAATAAGGGGAAGTCTCTGGCCAACATGAGAAGATTCCAGGATGCCATCGCCTGTTTTGATCAGGCTACTGCCATCAACTCCACTTATGCGGAGCCTCTTTTCCTGAAAGGGATCGCTCTTTCCCAGGGCTTGGACAGGGATGACGAGGCTATCGCCGTTTTCGACCAGGCATTGCAGCTGGATTCAGCCAATTTCGATGCCTGGACGGGAAAGGGCACAGTTCTGGCCAAAAAAGGCGATTACTACGGATCTTTAGCCTGTTTTCAGACGGCCACCAGGATCGATCCCTTGAAACCTTCCGGCTGGAACAATGAGGGTGTGGTCTTGCGGGAGCTGGGAAGGTACCAGGAGGCTCTGGACCGCTTTGATAAAGCCCTGCTTCTTGATCCCTACAATGAAGCGGCTCAGAAGAACAGGAATAGTACCCTGCAGGATATGAACCGGATCGTCTCGCTGGGCGGCAGCCAGGGCGCAACAATGGCTCTGTGATCAGGCTAGATCCGTTTGATGGAAAGTGATGGGAGCAACAACTTGAAATGCCAGTACGTCAATTAACGAAGTGGTGATGGATGAGTGTGGACGGGATGGATTTGTCTGATTATCGCGGTTATGGCGGCTGCGGTCATTGCAGACGTTCAGGGGGAGATACCTCTGGCCTATACACCGGCGGCGATTAATAGCGGACAGAATGATGTTCTCACCATCAAGAACTATGATACCGGTGCCGTGATGACTGAATCATACAACGATATAGAGCATTTGAATAGGAACACCCAGGTCCGTACGGGATCCTACGCCAACTCCTCCACAGCAGGTCCCGCAAGGGGAGGCCTGGAGGCCAGCATCAATTCCAATGTCATAGGCAGCGCCCATATCGCCTGGCAGTCCGTCGATCCCGAGGTGAGCGTCAAAGGCCGACATCCTCTCATCGGCCGGAGTATTGAGGACATGACCGGGGTATTCTCCATTGAGAAGTTCATCCAGTTGTGGTCTGACAGCCAGCCGGGCGAGATCAGCGTGGACTGGCTGCCATGTTACTGATACTTATTTTTCCTTTCCTTAAGGATTCAGTTTCGGATTCATTTTGATCTCCACCACCAGGTCGTTGTAGTCGGTGTCTTTGAGCCCATATAGATCCTCCCAGCGGAGCTGGCATTTGCTCGATCCGAGCTTCAGCTTCAGCACATGTGACTTTCCATCATCATTGAGGCCGCTGTCGGTGTAAAAGAAGCTGCCGTCCTGGGTTTGCAGGGCAAAGACCAACCTGGTCCCTGCCGGATAGTCTCCCACTTCAAAGCTCCTGCCCACATTCCCCTGAATGGAGTCGAAGATCAGCCTCTTTTCGGGCTGATAGAGCCAGAACTGGTTATGGAGAGGTGTGTTCTTGCTGACCAGCCGGGCCTCCACATGGCTGTCTTTGTCCAAGACCACATCCTCGCGGACAATGGGTGCCACCGCTATCTCCACTGCAAGGTCCCGGTAATTTTTAAAGCGCATCCCATAGGATTTCTCCCAGCGCAATTCCCATTTGTTGTAGCCGGTGGGAAGCTTTCTCACATGGCTTAAATAATCCGGATTTTTTATCTGGTCGGTGTAGTAGGTGTAGCCTTCCAGGGTCTTGTAGGCAAATGTGAGCCTCGCCCCTTCCGGATACTTTCCCAGATCTATTGCTTTTCCTATGGGGCTGTCCAGGGTGAAGATCAGCCTGTCTTCAGGGGAGCTGAGCCAGAACTCCTCTTTGGAAGGGGCGTTTCTCCTTTTGAAAGTGGCAAAGACCCGTCCTTCCTTGGGCACCACCAGGTCCTCGGTGGTGGCGCTGAAGATCTCGATCTCCATGCTCACGTCGTTGTAGTCCTTCTCCCCCAGGCCGTAGAGGTCCTCCCAGTCCAGTTGCCATTTGTAGGTTCCTTTGCCTGTCCTGTTCACATGGTCGCAGACGTCGTCGTTTAGGAGCTGGTCGCTGTAGAAAATATGACCCTCCGAGGTCTTCAGGGCAAATGTGAGCCTGGTCCCGGATGGAAAAGTCCCCAGATCGCATAGCTTGCCCACTTCTGAATCCACTGCCCGGAAGATCAGCTTCTCCTCAGGACGGTACAGCCAAACCTCATTCTCCAGGGGGGTGTTTTTGCCAGTAAAGCGTACGATCACCCTTCCCGATTTGGGCATCACCAGATCATCGTCCGCAGTGAACTGGACTCCATAGAAGGCGAACTGGCTTCCCATTCCGCATTCTCCATAGGCGATCTTGAACCAGCCGCTCTCTCCCCAGCTCTGTCCCCAACTGTTCTTGCAGATCCAGCAGCCTTTGGCATCATCGTAGCCCACTACGCATATTGCGTGGTCTCCGGCGTATCCGCCGTATGCGTTCTGGTAGACTCCTTTCTCATAATAGAAAAAATCTTCATAAACGCTCATCCCTCCAATCAGGGGTCCGCGCTGGCTGAGCCATTCCTTAGCCGCGGAGCTGTTGGTTATGGTCTTGTAGCTCTCTATCTTGACTATCCTTTTGTCTCTGTCCGGGCAGCTGCCCGTACTATCCCCCTCATATGGATTGCACTCTTCATCGGGAATTCCACTGGACTGGGCATATCTCAGAGCGGGAGTAAAGGTCCAGCCCCGTCCGCAGCAGTTGCCGCAGCCCCTGAAGAAGAGGTCGGCCTCGGAAAGATCGGGATTGAGAGAGGGATCTCTCCTGAAGATCTCCAAATTCGCTTCAATAGCAGCCACAGTGGCAAAGGCAACACAGGAGCCGCACTGCTTCTGATCCCTTATCGGCGTCGTCCAGTCGTTCCCGGATACATCTCTCCAGTCCCACTGGGCAGGATAGATGGAGATCGTCCCCGCTTTTCCGGCAAGCAAGCGATCCCTTTCCGCCATCTCCTGGGTCATCGCTTTCTCTTCTTCAGAAACCACCAGTCCCAGGTAGCGCATCCTTTCCTCCCCAGCCAGTTCTGAGATGCCCGTCTTGCCGGCGGTCCAGGTCAGGTTCATTCCTTTGATCTTGCTTCGAATCTCCTTGATTTCGTCAGTTCCCAAGCTCAATAACCCCCTCGGTATATTTTAGAACAATACGGATATAAACTTATGTTTTTTTTTAATATTCTCATAGTTAATGATGTTTTCGGATAATGAGTATATGATGTATAGAATGGTCAAAAATTAGAATGATCAGGATATTTAAAATGAATAGAAGAATGAATCTAGAGGAACTATCATAATTGGACTTATGAAATATATCCGATACATAATGGGGCGATCTCCCCTGCAAGTCTATATAAAATTAAGGAAGAAAGTTATTAATATCCCTCCATTCCATCACCTCTCGGGAAGGTCAGTTTTCATGGAGATCGTGGTGAAGAGATCTGCGCGAAGAAAGAAGACCATTCAGGCCCGGATGGTGGCGGGGAGGATGGAGGTCTTAGCTCCTGCCTCTATCTCAGATGCCGCCCTTCGGGTTCACATCGAAAAGCTCCAGACAAGGCTGGAGAAGAGAGTCTATCCCAAGGATGACCTCCATTTGAGCCAGAGGGCAGAAGCCCTGAACAGGAGATATTTTCAGGGGAGCCTTTCCTGGAGGAGCATTCAGTATTCCTCCCGTCAGGAGCACAGGCGGGGATCGTGCAACTGCGCCGCCCGGAGCATCCTCATAAGCACCAGGCTGGCCAGCCTTCCTCAGTGGGTGGAGGACTATGTTATTGTTCATGAGCTGGCCCACCTGATCGAGCCCAATCACGGCAAGAGGTTCAAGGCCCTGGTGAACAGGTATCCTCTGGCGGAGAGGGCGATCGGATTTCTGATGGCATCCGAGACGCTGGAAGCAAAAGGGAGCTAAAGGCCCTATTATCACCCGGGCGGGCAATATTCTCAATTCTCAACCTCAATCTCAATCGCTCACCTTTCTTCACATCTGCTCAATCAAGTAGCTGCTCAGCAGACAGATGGAGTCCTCTGGACCGATCTGCTCGAACCTTTCGCAGGGAGTGTCTCGGTAGCAGGTCAGGTGGTGGATGGTACAGGTCGCGATCTGTTCTTTTGACGCGGCTTCAAAGGCAAGATGGGGGCAGGCCTCACCCGCGGGTTTTGAGATCATGGCCACCGGATCACTTCTATCCAGTCTTCCGTCAGGGAGAATTGAGCGAGGATTGACTACCAGGATGTCAAGATGAATGCAGCAGCGCCCACATCGTTTGCATATCATGATAATACCCTATTATCAGCAGTAATAGACTTAAGGCTCCAGTGCCATACTTCAATTGAGGTTATTGGGCATGAAGATATTGGTTGCTCTGGCAGATGGCTTCGAGGAGATCGAGGCCATAAACGTCATAGATATCCTGAGAAGGTCGGGCATTGATGTGGTGACCGCGGGGCTGAAGGAGGGGCTGGTACAGGGCGCTCATGGGATTCGGGTGCAGCCTGATACTACCCTGGACAGGATCGACCAAAAAGATCTGGACGGCATAGTCCTTCCCGGCGGAGCGCCCGGTTTCATCAACCTGGGAAAGGACGAAAGGATACTGAAGATGGCACGGGAGATGAATCAGGCAAAAAAGTATGTGGCGGCCATCTGCGCCGCGCCATCGGTCCTTATCAAAGCAGGGGTCCTGCAGGGAAGGAAGGCCACTGTCCATCCATCGGGAGTGGAGGAGGTGAAGTCCTGCGCCCAGTTCTCCAGCGATCGGGTGGTGGTAGACGGAAATATCATAACCAGCCGCGCTCCAGGAACGGCGATGGAGTTCGCCCTCAAGCTGGTGGAGGTATTCTCAGGCAAGAAGAAGATGGAGCAGGTCAAGGCGGAGACGCTGGCGATCTGTAAAGGGGATTGAAGAGAAGGGCATCTGGTGGAAGGTTGCAGCATTAAATGGTCCATGTGGCCATAAAATAAATAATATTCTCCAGTGGGGGGTGAGGCAGATCATATCGGAGAATATCACCCGGCATTGAAGCCCAAAACATCGCCGGCCCAGCTGCCTGCGGAGGAATCCGCCGCCCAGGCCAGAAACAGAATCGATAATGTGGCAACCTTTCACCGGTTAACCACACCGCCCTCTGATTCCATAATCCGGTCTCCTCGCTATGATGCTGGATATTCGGACCGGCTCGTACAAAATGCGCGGAAATTTTCAATGAGTCGATCACGTCCGCGTGGCTTCTATCTGGATCACAAAGTCAGCGGACTCATCCTGGGTGGATCCTTCGATCTTGAGATTGGCAGTCTGATCATCAATTTGGCCGTAGATGCTTGAGCCCTGAGCCATCGGCAAAGGCCAGCCCGTCTCCTCACCCATCAGACCGGAGATGAACTCATTTTGACCATAGAAATTGTTCATGGCGGCTGCCTCAGCAATATGATTGTCTGTGAGCTCGCCCTGGATTGTATTGTCATTATAAGTGAACGTCCAGTACTGAAGCAACACGCATCCCTCAAACAGGGTTGGATCCGAATAGCTCAGGCAGGAATCGAGAAAGAATTCCCCCTCCACCGGCAGAGAGCTGGATCCTCCTCCAGAGATGGTGAAGCCAAAGGGATTGGATTCTTCAAAGGATTCACATACGGTAGGAGAATCCAGGATGACTTCCACGTTTTCCTGATAATTTTTGGTTCCACTATCATATTCTGCCGTGACATCTGCCGTTCCTCTGTAAACTATTTCTTGACTGGCATTGCAGAATTGAACAGACCACACTATTAATAAATATAATACAATTTTGAGAAGAATGTTACACATAAATCTCACCCTTAATAGGTAATCTCGTGCATTGTATTTATATCTGATACCCAGGGACAGATCAATCTGCTTTTTTTTTGCTATCTCTTCTGGCTCTTGGCAATTCTTCCGGTCATATTCCATCAGTCTCACATTTGGATACCATCTGCAGAAACCTTATCTCTTTGCGGTTCCATGTTATCCATCAAGATCTGAGAGAATTACTTTCAAGGTGAGAAGGCGATCATAAGCGGCTTTGATCTTCTGAAAGATGCTGCCGGTCACTGACGCGGCTTGGATGCACGAAGGCCCATTTGTCTATCCGAGGAATACATGAGATACAACAGAGCTCTGATTATCTTATTCGATGGTGCGAGGTACGACGTCTTCCGGGAGCTGCTAGATTCTGGTCGCCTGCCCAATATCCAAGACCACCTGACTTCTCAGGGCTCTTTTCTTAAGGGCTACTCATCGATCTGCACGGTTACCGGTCCCGCTCACATACCATTCATTTACGGGATCTATCCCGGAACGGCAAATGTGCCGGGGATAAGATGGTTTGATAAGGGGGCAAACAATGGCAGGTCGCAGCTCTCCGCTCTGAGGTCCTACGTCGGTCCGGGGAGCTTCTCCCTATCCTCAGACATCAGAGAGGGATATATTCCCATCTACGACTACTTCAAGAGGCCTGCGAGCATATTCAGCTCTCTTGATCTTGACGGTGGAAATGGGGTGAAGATCAGGACAGACCGGCTAGGGAAGGTCGGATCATACATCTTCGCCTATTGCACCCATCGCTGGGAGAGGGTCGACCGAATTGCCTCCCAGGCCGTCAAAAGATCTTTGGGCCAGGGATGCGATTTTATATTCGCCGTTTTTCCGGGAATCGATGAGATCTGTCACCTCCAGCATCCCAGATCGGAAAGGGTCCTGAAAGAGTACATCACTCTCGACCGCCTGGTGGGGGATATCTTAAATGATCTGCCGGAAGAGGTTAAGGAGGAGACGCTGACCTTCATAGTCAGCGATCACGGCCTGTCGGTCACTCATACCCACATACCCCTGGTCGACATATCCAGATCGACCCATCACCGGCCAGTGTTTTATCCGCGTATATTCTCCCGGAAGTGGGATATTGCCATCATGGAGAGCGGGAACGCAATGGCATCGATATATTTCCGAGATCCTGTGGATCGGAGGCCCTCGTTCTTCGGCGAGTTCATGAGGGTAGAGAAGAACAGGAGGTTCGTAAATCAGCTCTTATCTCGGGAGGGAATTGACTTTTTGGCTTACCGGATTGATGATACCACATTGGGAGTGAAGGGACCCTATGGAGAGGTCCGGTTGCACTTTTATGAGGACGATCTTACAAAGATCGAGGTTGAGGGCATAAATCCCCTCGGCTTTGCCGTAAACGGCGGCCGGATGGCGGCGCATGATCTGACAGTGATCTCCCTGCAGACCTCATATCCCGACTCTCCCGCCCAGTTGCAGCAGCTCTTTCGCTCCCATCGGACCGGCGACTTGGTGGTCTTCGCCCGGGAGGGTTTCGACCTCCGGAAAAGGTATGAGTGGCCGGAGCACAAGAGCTCGCACGGATCTCTTCATAAATCTCATATGGAGGTTCCCATCTGCACCAACGCCCCGCTTGGCTCAAAGTGGTGCAGGACGGTTGATGTCTTTCCCACCATTCTCCACCTGCTGGGGCACGATCTGCCCGCGGGAATAGATGGGCGGAGTCTGAGAGAGGCCGGAGACTGAATTCACTTCTAAAAGGAATACACAAATATGGCTCGACCTGCTAGCAGGGATTTAATAGAGAAGATGCAGATGATGACAGAGCCTGAGGTCTTTAAGGCTCTTGATACTGGCCCAATGGGACTTAGCCACGAAGAAGTCCAAAAGAGGTTGGAGATCTATGGCCCAAATGAAATTTCCAAAATCCAGGAAAATCGTTTATCTTCTCTGATTGATAATTTCACACATCTCATGGCTCTGTTGCTATGGACGGGTGGCATAATCGCTTTTATGGCCGGGCTGCCTCAGCTGGGTGTATCTATCTGGCTTGTCAATCTGATCAATGGCATCTTCAGCTATTGGCAAGAACGTAGAGCAGAGAAGGCAATATTGGCTTTGAACAGGATGTTGCCCGCATATTCCAGAGTTCTGAGTGATGGTCATGAGCATATGGCCCCGGCCAATAAGCTGGTTCCTGGTGATGTCATCTTGCTGGGAGAGGGAGATCGGGTCTCGGCGGATGCTCGTTTAATCGGTGACAGCAATCTCCGAATGGATCAGTCCACACTAACAGGTGAATCAAGACCGGTGAAAAAATCATCGAGCCCATCAGACAAAGCTCTCACAGAGTCGTCGAACATCGTATTCTCTGGAACTAGCGTTATCAACGGCGGGGGAATGGCAGTAGTTTTTGCCACAGGCATGAGAACTGAATTCGGTGATATTGCCTCCATGACCCAGACTATGGGCAAAGAGCTCAGCCCCCTGCAAAAGGAGATGAAAGTGATAACCCGCAATGTTACTCTGATTGCATTGAGCATTGGCTTGACTTTCTTTTTCCTGGCCGTCGTGATGGCGGGAATGAAACCGGCTGACGGCTTTATCTTTTCCATAGGGATGATCGTGGCCTTTGTTCCAGAGGGTTTGCTCCCAACGGTCACCTTATCGCTGGCAATGGGTGTTCAGCGAATGGCAAAACGCAATGCTCTGATCAAGAGACTCTCTGTGGTCGAGGGACTGGGCTCGACAACTGTTATCTGCACTGACAAGACCGGGACACTAACCCAGAATGAGATGACAGTCAGTGATATCTGGGTTGACGGAGCAACTCTCGCTGTCACAGGTATCGGATATGAGCCGAAAGGAGAGATATTGGGTGCTGACAGGTTCAGGCTTCAGCTTAATCAGTTTCTTTTGGCCGCTGGATTATGCAATAATGCCCAATTGGAGGAAAAATCCGGCCAATGGACGGTCCTGGGCGACCCAACCGAGGCTGCGCTGCTGGTCGCAGCTGCAAAAGCAGGAATAGATTTGCATATTGAGTCGCTCAAATCACCCCGCCTTTTCGAGCTGCATTTTGATCCTGTTCGCAAGCAAATGTCCACAGTTCATCGGCGAGACGGTGGCAAGATCGCTTATGTCAAAGGCTCCCCTGTTGAGACTCTTAAGCTATGCAAATATATGTTTACAGAAGGCGCACAAATCGAACTTGACGGTTCCAGCCGAGCAGCAATACTAAAGGCAAATGATGATCTGTCAAGGAGAGGACGAAGAGTCCTGGCTGCGGCCATGCGTCTTCTGCCGGAAAGGATTGAGGGGACGCCGGAGGCGATAGAAAAAGATCTGACATTTCTTGGTCTTGCGGCCATGATAGATCCACCCAGACCCAGTGTATTGGAAGCAGTGGAAAAGTGCCATAGCGCTGGGATCAGGATCATCATGATGACCGGCGACTATGAACTGACTGCGGAGAGCATAGCCCGGAACATAGGCATAGCGAAATCTCAACCTCGAATATTGACCGGACAGGGACTGGATGCTATGAGCGATTCAGATTTGAAAGAATGCCTGGATTCCGAGGTGGTATTGGCCAGAGTCACTCCTGAGCATAAGCTGAGAGTGGTCAGTATTCTGCAAGAAGCAGGACATGTCGTTGCCGTCACCGGTGACGGAGTTAATGATGCTCCCGCTCTTAAGAAAGCCGACGTTGGCGTGGCCATGGGGGGTGGAACGGATGTGGCTAAGGAAGCAGCAGACATGATTCTTGCCGACGACCACTTTGCATCCATTGTAAATGCGGTTGAGGAAGGAAGGGCGGTGTATGTCAATATTAGAAGATTTACTTCTTACATTTTTACAAGCAATACACCTGAAGCTGTGCCATTTATACTGTTTGCCTTCAGCGGTGGGAGGATTCCTCTGGCCTTGAACATCATGCAGATCCTGTCCGTTGACCTGGGCACGGATATAGTTCCTGCGCTTGCCCTGGGAGCTGAACCGCCAGAGCCTGGTCTGATGAAGCAACCACCCAGAAGTCGGCGAGAGCATTTGATCAATCACAGTCTCCTGGTTCGCTCCTATCTTTTCCTGGGATTAATTCAGAGTATTGCCGCCATGTCAGCATTCTATTTCATGTTCTGGACAAACGGATATTGGGGTCAGTTTTTGGATTTGCCTTCCAGCGGCCAGCTCTATCAAGCTGCAACGTCTATGACTCTGGCAGCTATCGTAACAACTCAGATAGGAAACCTTTTTGCCCAGAGGACCTGGGCCGGTTCTTCTCTGAGTGCAAAGATCAGCAGCAATCCCCTGATTTGGCTGGGCATAGCTGCAGAACTGGTCGTAATTTTCGGCATAATTTACATACCCCAGCTGCAGTCCGTCTTCGGGACCGCCAGTATTCCCCTGAGCAATTGGATATTTCTCTTTGCCTGGACTCCGTCGCTTCTACTTGCAGATAGGTTGAGAACAGCGCGAAAAAGTATATCCGAAATGAAATAGATAATTGGACCGGATAGCATGACGGAAATAACCATAGTAGAAGAGAAGCCTCAACTGGTTGTCGGGATGAGGCGGAAGGGGCATTACCGGGAGATCGCAGAAATGCTTCCCGCCCTCTTTGAATATGCCATGAGCCATAAAGCCATATTTGTCGGCCATCCCCTTTTCATATGTCACGAAAATAACGTTGAGGAGGCGAAGATGGCGGATGAGGCAGGCAATGCCGAGATAGAGGTCTGCGTTCCCATTGCCGAGAGGATCCCGGAGAACGATAGGATCAGATGCTATGAGCTTAGTGGGGGAAAGATGGCCCGGACGGTTCACAGAGGACCCTACCAGGAATGCGAATCGACTT
>JAXDAR010000118.1:0-6111 GCA_034679645.1 Methanothrix sp.
GAATATATCTGGAAGGCTTTAAAATAATCAATTCCAGCCGGAGGGAAGAAGATGCGGCTCTGAAGCTGATTTCAAACAAAAATGTCCTCAGAGATAATCTCGTGGCTCAAAACAATGCAACGGGAATATTATTGTCCGGCTCGATGGATAACCAGATCATAAACAATACCATTATGGAAAACGGCCTTCACGGCATATCCCTGGATCACAATTCATCGCAGAATAATATCTCCCTGAATTTAATCAAAGGAAATAACGGCAGTGCAATTGCACTCTGGAACAACAGCGACGACAATCTCCTGGAGGATAACGACCTCTCCTCAAATCAATTGGGCATAAGCCTCTGGGATGGCTGCGATCGAAATCTTATCCTCAGAAATAACGCCAGTGCCAATGGCTTTAGCGGAATTCAGATCTATAAATGCATGGAAACCACCATAGCCGAGAATACTGCAGCATCGAACAGCTATTCTGGAATTGCCTCCGTCTCTTCGATGAAAAGCAGGATCATAGACAATAATCTGAGCCAAAACAGGTACGGCATAAATCTGGCCGGGGCATCCGATGATGACGTCTCCGGTAACCTGGCCCTGTCCAATCTGATGCAGGGGCTCAGAGTAGCCGATTGGACGAATATAAGCCTTAAAGAAAACCAATTGCATAAAAATCAGGATGCCCTTTTGATCACAGGCTCCCGGAACATTGAGGCATACACAAACACTGCCAGCCTTAATGAGCTGGGAATGGCCTTTCAGGACTGCCGGCTCTGCACAGTCAAGGAGAACATAATCTCCAAAAATAGCAACGGCCTGGTTCTGGCAGGATCCTCTCAATGCGCCCTGTCCTTTAACAGGATACTTTATAACCGTCTTGAAGGGCTGGCCCTGGGAAGCTCCCACGGCAATCTGATCCAGGAAAACCAGCTGCAGGGCAATTACGATGGCATCTATATCGACAATTCCATGAATAATTCGGTCAAGGGCAATCGGGCATCAGACAACATCGATCACGGGATACTGCTTTTTAATAACTCCAGCGGCAATAGCCTGGCGGAAAACCGTCTGGAGAGAAACGGATGGGGTGTTCTCCTGGCCGAGTCCAGCCATAATATTCTGATCAATAACATTGCCAGGAAAAACTACTACGGCCTATATCTTTCTTCATCTGAAGGCAATAATATATCGAAAAGTACTCTATCTGAAAATACATATAATTTTGGAGATATTGGATTTAAGCAGCCCAACTCAGTGGACCGCAGCAATACCGCAGATGGCAAGAGGATCTATTATCTGGTGGGCCAGTCGGAGATCACCCTGGACGGCAGCTCAAAGGCGGGTGCGATCTATTGCATAGACTGCCGCAATATAACCATCAGGGGCCTGTCATTTTCCAATAGCAGTAGAGCGGTGTACTTGAAGAACACCACCGGATCCAATATAAGCGGCAACAGAATAAGATACTGCTGGAATGGCATCTTCCTGGAGGGCTCTTCCAGCAATCTCATTGAGGCCAATGATATTAAAAGCACTGAAAATGCCCTGTTCCTGGATAGCTCAGAGAGCAATATCCTCAAGGCCAATAAAGCCATTGATAATTCCTATGGCATAGTGCTGGAAAGATCCCGGGGCAATTCCATAGCCTCAAACCTGGCCAAAGTCAACTATGCTGGCCTGGTAATGGCCGACAACAGCAATGCAAACACAGCCCAGGAAAATGACCTGGGTGGAAACGGCATAGGGATACATTTGAACGGCTCCTCCGGCAACCTTCTCTATCAAAATAGCGCCGACAAGAGCGAGTTTGTGGGCATAGATATTGTGAATTCAAGCCGAAATGAGATAAATGAAAATAGAGCTTCAGAATGCTGGCTGGGGATTTATCTCAAGCAATCAGAGGATAACCTACTCCAGGACAATGAGGTCGATGAAAATCAAAAGAGCGGCCTGTATTTCTTTCTATCCCATTCCAACAATTTAAGCAGGAATGAGGCTGATGCCAATGGACTTGATGGAATAGCCCTGGACGGATCCCATAACAATAGCCTGAATGCCAATAAGGCTCGAGACAATCTGAGGACAGGAATAAGGATCATGAACTCCAGCAAGAGCAGGCTGGAGCAGAACATGGCCAAGGATAATTCCTGGGGGATCTACCTGGAAAATTCCCGCCAGGCAGTGATGAGAAGAAATTTTATGGGGGATAACAGATATAATTTTTATTCGCGGGGCTATAACGACATCGATGCCTCCAATAAAGTCAAAAGCGATTCCCGGAAAGATAATGGCTCCGTATATTATCTGGTAAATGATTCCAACAGGATCATTGATCAGTCATCAAATGCGGCAGTGATCTACTGCCTGAACTGCACCAATACCACCATCAGATCGCAGAGCCTCACCAATAATCCCTATGGCATCCTCCTGGATAACAGCACCGGCATCAGAGTAGAAGGATCAAGGCTGACCGACAACATAGTGGGGATGAGCCTGCACGCCTGCAATGACAGTCATCTGGATGACAATAGCATCCTGGCCAATGAAAGGGATGGCCTGGAGATCATAGCTTCAAAGAATAATTCAATCCGAAGAAACAATATCAGCAATAATGAGGAGAGCGGCCTTGTCCTGGCCAATTCATCAGGCAATGATATTTCCTTTAATAGCATGGCCAGCAATCTCGGTTCGGGCATCCGTCTTAATTACTCCCGGCAAAATTCTCTGCAATCAAATCTGGTCCTGGAAAATGGTGCAGGGATGCTTCTTGACTTCTCAGGAGGAAATGCTCTCCGGGAGAACCGTATCGACAATTCCGGCTATAACTTCAATGTCAACGGCAGCAGATATGAGGACTTTGATAACAACATCTCCTCAAACAATCTGCTCGATGGCAAGCCCCTGTATTATCTCTTCAACGCCTCCGATATCGTTCTGAACTCCAGCAGCGAGGCAGGATCGGTATATGGTCTTTATTGCTCCAATCTGACCATTGAGAATCTTGACCTCATGGGGAATTATCAGGGAATATACCTTCGCAATACCACCGGCTCCAGGGTAATTGGAAACAGGCTGACGGGAAATACCTATGGGCTGTCCTTATTCGGCTGTGAGAATAATATCCTGGAGAACAATACCGCCATTGAAAACCGTTTCGGCTATAGCCTGAGCTTCTCGAGGAGGAATACCCTCCAGGGCAACCGTGCTATTACCAGCGCCCTTTATGGCCTATATCTTCTGGGCTCCGGGCAGAACATCATCAAGGATAACCTGATGGAAGAATGTCGCTATGGCCTTGCTGCGGACCGGGAAAATGATATCGATACCTCAAACAGGATCAATGGGCGGGCTGCATACTTTCTGGTAAATGAGAGCAATAGGATTCTGGACGGCAGCTCTGCCGCAGGCACAATCTTCTGCTTCAACTGCAAGAATATCACCATTCGGGACCAGAACATCAGCGCTGGCTCTCAAGGCATATCTTTCTTCAACACCACAGACTCCATGATCGAGAATAATTATCTCCGCCATAACCGGCAAGGAATATTCCTGGATAACTCCTCCCGAAATACCTTACTGGGAAATCAGATGGTAGAAAACGATGAAAGCGGCATCCAGCTATCCCATTCTCCCCAGAACACTCTTATAGAAAACCAGGCGGCAGCCAATAGAAACGGCATCAGCATTCTCTCTTCAGGAGAAAATGATCTGGCCTCTAATCTCCTCTCTCTGAACAGAGAAAAGGGAATCTGGCTCAATGGCAGCCATGAGTGCAGCCTGACCAACAACAGTGCATATAAAAACCGCTATGGAGTCATTCTGGAATCATCAGGCGGCTGCCGCCTTTCTAACAGCAGCCTCTCCTCTAATCAGTACAACTTTGCCCTATTGGCAGAAGAGCGGGCTCATATGCTCCACTTCATCGGGCCGGATAACCTGGCGGATGGAAAGCCCATCCTCTTTCTCATCGGCTCGACGGGAAGGGTGATAGGCAAAAAGGATGATGCCGGGGCGATATATTGCATTGACTGCCGCAATATCACAGTTTTAGACCAGGAGATCAGCAACTCTCATTCTGGGATTTGCCTGTATAATACCTCGCAATCCCATGTGCTTGGCAGCAGAATCAGCGAGTGTGAGAAGGGAGTCCTTCTCATCGACTCCAAGGACAACCTGGTAGATGACAACCGTTTCCAGAAAAACGGCTTTGGCATATATCTAAAGCATTCCCTATACAACCTGATCTCCCAAAATAGGGTTTCTGAAAGCCTTGAAGATGGCATCAAGCTCTTTGAATCCGATGGCAATCTTATATGGAAGAACGAGGTTTTATCCAGCCGATTGAGTGGCATCCACCTCGATCCCTCCAACAGCAACAATGTCACATCTAATTTTATCTCCGACAATGCCGAAAGCAATGTAAACCATGGACCGGGAAGCGAGAGCAACAACTTGAGAGATAACGGGATGACGGCTTCACCCGCCGGGGGGAAAGCAGGCGACGGAGAGGACAGGGAAGCCTCCGCCGGGGTGGAGAGCATCGATTATTCCTCACTGGTTGAAGAAGAGAAGGCCAAGCTATGCATGGGCAATATCGCCTTTGAGCCGGAAAGGGAGATGATTGTGGGGGAGGTCTATCGGATTGAGGTTCGCATATCAATCAATGAGACGGTGCAGGATCTTATCGCCGGACTTTCATCGCAGGGAGAGGTTAAAGTGGAGAGCATTCCGGTCAGCACCTTCATGAAGGTCAGGCTTACCGGTCCGAAGTTCGATATATCTCCCATAACCGACGAAAGGCAATTGGTGGCCAAGAGCGGCTACCGGGAATGGCTCTGGGACGTCACCCCAATGGAGCCTGGGATGCATGATCTCACCCTATCCGCCTTCGCTGAGATAATCCTGCCGGGACAAGAGCCCATGACCGTGGATTCAAGGGTATTTTGCAGCCATATCCAGGTGATGGCGAAAGAAGTGCCTGTGGCGGATAAGACAGAAGGATTTATCGAGAAGAACTGGCAGTTCATCGTGGGGACCCTGATCATGGGATCGGGGCTGCTCAAATGGATACTGGGCAAGATCAAGGCCAAATCCGGCAAGGCCAGAAAGCGGGAAGAAGAGCAGGAGCAGAATAAGAAAGAAGTTCAGAATCAGGAAGGGACCGAGGAGGCGGTCGAGAAACAATGAGCGCTATCGGCCTGATAGAAAAGTTGGCTTCAGGCCCGGCAGCTTAGTCACAGTCACTTTCTGTTTTATAACCATCATCCTGCCGCTTCAAATCCGGATCATACGCAAGATGTCTCAACGCACTGAAATCCCCAATCCTCAGGCGGCTTCCAGTCATCCGGCCAGGTCTCTGCATTCTTCTGTCCCAAAACCAGGACTGTGCTGTCATAGGCAGGATTTATATCGCACCCTTCAGGCGAGACTGCCTCCACCTTGACCTGATTAACCTGCTTTCCACCAGCTGTGATCCGAACCTGGTATAATATGGATATGACATCATTCGGCTTCAAAGATACGATATTCCAGAACAGGGTATTGCTCTCCCGGTCATAGCGGGTGACATCAGGAGTGGCCCCTATCAGCTTCATGCCTCGGGGCAGGCTATCGGTGACAGTGAGGCTGGGGGTGCAGTTGCCGTGGTTTTCTATCCGAAGCAGATACCAGACCAGATCGCTGGCTGACTCATTGACAAAGGCCCTCTTCTTGACCACGATCTGATCCCCCTGGGTGGGAGCACAAGGCAGCCATCCGCATTCCAGGACGGAGATGTTGCTGGCAGAGGCCCAGCCCGCTGAGTGGCTTCCCGTCGCCTGCACCCTGTTGACCAGCTTATTGCTCAGGTTCTCCCCAATCTCCAGCCAGAGGGTGACCTCAGACCGGCCGCCCACGGGCAGGTGGGTCAGAGACCAGTTGGCACTGGACTCGGCCAGGCTGGGTCGCAGGGAGGAGTTGACATAAACCGCTCCCGGAGGGAATAGGTCGTTGACATAGATGGGTGAAAGCATCTCATTGCCGTCGTTTTCAATGATTATTTTGTATCTGGCATATGTTTTGCTCTGGTTTTCCGGCTTGATGGTCTCGCCTTCCTTGATCACATTAATATGGGGGCGGT
>JAXDAR010000119.1:0-44721 GCA_034679645.1 Methanothrix sp.
CAAAGAAGAGCTGGACAAATACCTGCCGCCTGAGTACTCCCAGGTGGTCTACTCGTCAATGCATAACGACCTCACAGAGCTGAGGAAATACTATATCAGCCAGGATCAGGAGAAGAAGGTGCGCAAAGACTTCCTGAAAAAGGACTCCCTCCCCAGGATCCTCATCGTCACCCAGAAGCTCCTGACGGGCTTTGACGCTCCTATTCTATATTGCATGTACCTGGACAAGCCGATGAGGGACCACGTCCTCCTCCAGGCGATAGCCAGGGTCAACCGGCCCTATGAGGATGAGAGCGGCCTAGTCAAGCCCTGCGGCTTCGTTTTAGACTTCGTGGGCATATTCGAGAAGCTGGAACGGGCCCTGGCCTTCGATTCAGATCTGGTGGCGTCAGTCATCAAGAACATCGATGTCCTGAGACTGCTCTTTGAGACCTATATTACCGGACCGGCAAAGGAGTATATCGCCCTCTCTCTTGGCTGGGACGACAAATCCAAAGAGAAGGCCATCGAATACTTTAAAGACAAGGAGACCAGAGAGAACTTCTTCTGGTTTTTCAAGCAATTGCAGAAAATCTACGATATACTCTCACCCGATGCCTTCCTGCGACCGTACATGGAAAGCTATCAAGGAATGGCCCGGCTCTACGGCCTGATACTCAATGCCTACAATGATGTTTATGTGGACCGGGAGATCACCGCCAAGACCCGGGATCTGCTGCAAAAATACACTACCAGCGGATCGATGGAGCCGCCCGGAGCCATTCACGAATTGGGCCCAAAAGAGCTGAAGGCTTTAAGGGATAGCGGAGTCTCAGACAGCACCAAAGTCCTCAACCTGAGAAAGCTGATCGCCCTGGCCGCCAAGGGGAGCAACAATCCCGTTCTCCGCCTGATCGGGGAGAGGACAGAAGCAATTCGCCAGGCTTATGAGGACCGGCAGATCACCACGCAAGAGGCATTGACCCGATTTGAGGGGCTGGCGCGGGATTATCTAAATGCCGATAAGGAACGAGAACAATTAGGTCTGGACGAGAACTCCTTTATCATCTACTCTCTCCTGAGGGCAGGTTTATACAAATACATGCTGCCAATCGCAGGAAAAGAGAGATTCACCAGGCTGACTGATGATCTTTTGAGGTTGCGGCGGGATTGATACCATGAAAAAGCAACGGTCCGGGGATATATCCTCAACTGGCAGAGCTACAACAGAAAGAGCCGAAGCAAAAAGAGCCCCAATAGATAGATCCCCAATTAACATAGCCGCAGCAGACAGATGGCACAATGCTGAGGATCTGAAATGGGCCGCACGCAGCTGGGCCTCCAGAATTGGGGTCAAGGTCCCCCAGATCTTCATCCGTCAGATGATCACCAAATGGGCATCCATATCTACTTCCGGTCATCTCACTCTGAATTCCGAGCTTTTGAACATCCCTCGGAGCCTTGGGGAATTTGTGCTCGTCCACGAGATCGTCCACACGCTGGTTCCCAATCATGGCATGCTCTTCAAGAGCTTTCTTTTTGCCTATATGCCAGACTGGCAGGAGCGGGAGCGATCCCTGAGAAGCCTGGAGAGGGACCAGCTCAGGGAAAAGTGATGCTGCATATTGATTAATGGAGATTTATGGAGATCAATAGAGATATTAGAGATAAAAAGGAAAAAATGCTTACCGATCGCTTTTCATCACCACCAATAGCCCCACTGCCGCCAAAGCCGCAGCGGCAGCGCCATAAAGAAACGAGGCTTCCGGGCCCCATATCGACCAGAGGGCTCCGGCGAGCAGGCTGGAGACAATGGAGGCCACCCCCACTGCTCCGTAATATATGCCTAAAGAGCTTCCCCGAAGCCCGGCGGGACAGAGGTCGGAGATGTAAGCTCTCTCCGAGCCGTCCACCAGAGCATAGACCAGGCCGTACATAGCAAAAAGGGCCATCAATCCATATAAGCTGGAAATCACGGCAAAGCCGATGGCGGTGAGGGCGAAAATGGAGTATCCCAGGAAGAGGACCCTTCTTCTTCCCACCCGGTCCGACCATATGCCCACCGGCAGGGCCAGGAGGGCATAGACTAAATTGAAGAGCAGATAAAGAAGGAGAGGCGCGGCCACCGCCATATGCCCTGTAAAATGGTCCTGGGCGCGGAGAATGAAGAACATATAGCTGAAGTTGCCCAGGGCGAAGAGGCAGGCAATGAACAGGAAACGTTTCAGCTCCGGAGATAGTGCGGAGAGATTCAGTCTGATGCTGTTCATGCTGCAATCTGGAGCGCGATAGCTCTCTTTTACCCTGTAGAAAGGAATCAATGCCAGAACGGAGAGAACTCCGGCCAGCATCAGAATGGAGGGATAGCTGTAGCCACCCTGCCAGAGGAGATAGGCCAACGCCGAGCCGACGACCGCACCTGCTGAGTCCATGGCCCGGTGCAGGCCGAAACCACGTCCTCTGCGATTCTCGTCTGTGGACTCGGATATCATGGCGTCCCTAGGAGCGGATCTCACTCCTTTGCCGCCTCTCTCCACGGTCTTGAGGAAGAATACATGCTGCCAGGTCCAGGCATAGGGAAGAAAGATTTTGCCTGCCGCCGAGAGGGCGTAGCCGGCCACCACCAGCGGCTTTCTCCTGCCCATGTGATCCGACCAGCATCCTGATAGAACCTTGAGGATACTGGGCAGGCCGTCGCTCACTCCGCCGATGAGGCCCACCGCCATGCTGCCCCCGCCCAGTTGAGCGATGAAGAGGGGAAGGATGGGCTGGATGATCTCGCTGCTGATGTCGTTGAGAAAGCTGACCAAGCCCAGCAGGAGAACGTTCATTCTCGTCGTAGCATCCTTCCGGGGAATGGGCTTTGGATCTCTGCCAAGAGATGAGAATTGGCTGTTCTCGGAGCCATTTAACGGGCCATTGCCCTGGTGTAAAGGATTTTCCATAGCAGAGTATAATTACCAGAATTGTCCCATATTTACATACGATGGCTCAAAAGAAGACCTACTGGGAGATGCAGAAGTCCTTCTGGAAAACGCCGCCCGGAGTTATCATATGGTTCGCAGTATTGCTGGCGATCTTTGCCGGGGGAATACTGGCCCTGAACTTCCTGGGATCGCCCTATCCGGTGATCGAGTTCTTCGACGCTGAACCGGAGTTCCTGGTGCCGGGCCAGTCCTCTGTCCTCAACTGGAGTGTGGTGGGCGCAAGCCTGGTCAAGATCGACCCCGATATCGGCCCGGTGACACTCACGGGGTCCAGATCTGTATCTCCATCCAGTGATACCATATACAGACTTATTGCCATCAACGGGAGCAAAAACCGATCGGTGGAGCTGAAGGTGAGCGTATCATGAGAGCTGACGGCAAAAGGAGATATACAGGATATACGGGATTGAGTCGATCCCACTTTCTCCGTTTCCTCATCCTGATTCTGGCATTCTTTTCAGTGTTAGCCTTCCTGCCCGGATCTTCCGCTTCCCCGGACGAGGTCTACGGAGTGGTGACAAATGTGATTGATGGCGATACATTCGACCTCAGAGTGGAGAAGGCTGACTCCAGAATCGAAAACAGTGAGGAACGGATCACTCTGGCCGACGTCCGCTCACCGGATATGAAGACGATCCCAGGCCCTGCAGCCAGGGATTTCACTTATGCCGTGCTGATGGACAGGAGGGTCTACCTGGATCTTGATGACCACTCTGAGCAGGGGCGGGATGGTGAAGGGAGACTGGTCGCAGTGGCCTATCTTGCCGGTGCCTACGGCCAGCCCATATCTTATCCCAACTTCAACCTCTTGCTGGTGAATGCCGGCCATGCCCTGCTGGCAAATCAGACGGACAACGAGTTCGATCCGAAGGACTGGGAAAAAGCCAGTCCGGAGAGCAGCCGCTCTGATCCTCTGCAAGAGGTGGAGGAGAGCCTGCGGGAAAGGCTGTCTGAGAGCCTTGAGAATTCAGGTAGGGATCAGCAGGACCTGAAGAATGACGGATTGCAGAATGACAGCCAGAATGACAGCCAGAACGGTCTATTATCCAGGATTGAGGAGGCTGCGGGGGAAAGGCTGGATAGAGCCGGTCAGGCTGCCTGGGACTGGCTGAGAGCAGAGATAACCAATACCAGCCTGGAACTGGTGAACAGCAGCCTGGATCAGGCATTGAACCGCAGCTGAGGCCAGACCACCTATTTTTAATCGACTCTTCTATCCTGTTCCGCCCACTGTGGCGCTGTCGACGAGCAGATGAGGCGATCCGTCGCTCACCGGCACCAGCTGGCCGGACTTTCCGCATCGTCCGCTGTTGTACTTCAGGTCGTCGCCCACCGCTTTGACATGCAAGAGCGTCTCCAGGATCTTTCCGGACAATGATACATCTCGCAAGAGCTGCGTTTTCTCCCCGTTCTCAATGATATAGCCCTTCTTGGCATTGAACTGGAAGACGCCCTCGCCGGTGCTGACCTGTCCTCCCCGGCTCCCGGCTAAATAGACGCCGCTGTTCAGCTCCTCCAGGATCTCCTCCAGCTTCCAGTCGCCATTTGCGATGTAGGTATTGCTCATCCGCACCACCGGACGGCTCATTCCCTCCGCCCGGGCATTTCGCGGCACCCCACCCAGCCGGGCGGCGGTCTCGCGGGTGTTGAGGTACGACCGAAGAACTCCATTCTCCACCAGAACCGTCTCCTGGGCCAGGCTACCCTCATCATCGAAGGGATAGTAGCCGTTTAGCATCAGGCTGGGATCATCCTTGACTGTCACCAGATCCGAGCCTATCCTCTGGCCCATCTTTCCCTCCAGGCACGAGTCGCCCTCCAGGATGATATCTCCCTCTGTAGCATGTCCCACTGCCTCGTGGACGAAGACTCCGGCCAGCTCCTGGTCTAAAACCACCGGGTAAGTGCCTCCTTTCGCCGCCCTGGCATCCAGGAGGGCGACCGCCGTCTCCCCCACCTGTCTGGCCAGAGCTATGGGATCCTCCCGGTCGAACAGCTCCAGGCCTCCAACGCCGGCTCTGCCCTCACCATCGGTTTGATAAAGGCCATTCCTATGAGCCACAGCGCTGATCACAAAGCCCATCCTGGTCATCCTCGATTCCAGATCCAGCCCCTCGGAACTGGTATAGTGGGCCACCAGATCCATCTCCGAGTAGACCGCCTGGGTCGAGGATACGCCCTCCGCCTTCGCTGCATCCTCGATCTCCCTTAAAAGAGCCACCTTCTCCTCCAAAGACAGGTCCTTTGGGTCTTTCTTGACCGGCATCGTCACGCTCCTGCCGGGCGGAGCGGCTGCTAAACGGAGATTCTCCTTCCGGTCGATCTTGCGAGCAATGCGCCCTGCCAGCTCGATCTCCTCCCCCAGACCGTCCACCCGGTCGGTGGTTACAAAACCCCAGGCACCGCCAAAAAGAGCCCGAACCGATGCCCCCTGAAAGGGCACCTGGGCTATCTCTTCCAGCTTTCCATTGTCCAGAACGATCCTGGTTCGACTCCCGCGCAAAACGCGGGTATCATAGAACTCCGCCATCAAGCGATCAGATGCTCCTAATGGGGGTGGGGATCGTCTCAGGGATGTTGATGCCGATCTTTTTCTCGGTGGCGAACTTCTTCAGCTTCTCTATCAGCCTGGTCCTCTGGCTGCCCATGGCATACTCGAAGACCTCGCTGATGTTGGACACCGGTATGATCTCAATTGAGTCCCTTACGGCATCATCTATCAGGACATCACCCATATTGGATTTGGGAATAAGGACCGTCTTGATGCCCGCCTGGGCAGCAGCCTCGATCTTCTGGGTGACACCACCAACAGGCATGACATCTCCCCGCACAGAGAGCGAACCGGTCATGGCCACCGTTTGTTTCACAGGCACCCCTTCCATGGCCGATATGACCGCGGTGGCGATGGAGATGGATGCGCTGTCGCCTTCCACTCCTTCATATGTGCCTATGAACTGGATATGCACATCCTTTCTGGTGATATCCTCGCCCAGGAACTTCTTGATCAGCACAGAGACGTTCGTCACTGCCTCCCTGGCTATCTCCTGCAGCTTTCCGGTGGCGATGATCTTGCCCTCCTCCTTGGATTGAGCAGGGGTGATCTCAGCCATGATGGGCAGCACAATGCCCGAGTCTCCCATCACCGCCAGGCCGTTGACCCTGCCGATCTCATCCCCTGAGGAGTGGAACATGCTGTAGTCCTTGCGCTTCTCCATGTATCTGTCCGCCAGCTGCTGCTCCACCGACCGGGACATCTTCTTGGCCTGCATGACATGCTTTACCTCGGTGAGGTGGGAGGATTCCGCTCGGGCCACATCACCAGAGACTCTGATCAGGCCACCCAGATCGCGGAGCATGAGGGTGAGATGCCCCTTTCTGCCCGAACGCCTCTTGGCCTCTCTCATGATCTCGGCCACGGCATCGCGGGTGAAGTGGGGGATCTTTCCGTCTCTCACGATCTCCTGAGCCACGAACCTGATGAGCTTGTTCCTGTTCTCTAAGGTGTCATCCATGGTGTCCCGCATGTAGACCTCATAGCCGTAGCCCTTGATGCGCGAGCGGAGAGCGGGATGCATTCCCTGTACAGCATCCAGGTTTCCGGCGGCGATCATGATAAAGCTGCAGGGCACGGGCTCGGTTCTCACCAGAGCGCCGGAGCTTCTCTCGCTCTGGCCGGTGATTTGATAGACCCCTTCCTGGAGGGCGGTGAGGAGGCTCTGCTGCGATTCCGGCCGGAGGGTGTTCACCTCATCGATGAACAGCACTCCCTTGTGGGCTTTGTGAATAGAGCCGCACTCCACCCGTTCGTGGGAGGGCGTCTCCAGGCCGCCGGACTGAAAAGGATCGTGACGGACGTCACCCAGCAGTGCCCCGGCATGAGCACCGGTGGCATCCACATAAGGCGCTTTCTTCTTGCCGTTGTTGTCCACCAGCAGCTTGGGAACCATAGCATCTTCTTTGGGCAGCATATAGCGCAAAGAGATGAACAGTAATGCCGCAGCGATGATTCCGAATAGGAGCTGGCCCATATAATAGGCGTAAACGATCAGGGCCATGACGATGATCATCAAGAACATATTTCGCGTCTGGACCTTCTTCCTTGCCTCCAGCTTCTGGGCATCGACGATCTGTTTGCCCCTTCCTGCGGGCACAACGCGGACCCTGGGGGTGTTATTATCCTCTGGATTGGCATAGACCAGGACGTCCTGCAGCTCCTCGACCGGAAGAAGCTCACTCATGGCTTTGCCAAGCATTGATTTGCCAGTACCGGGCGACCCTATGAGCATGACATGCCTTCTCTGGCTTGCCGCTTTCTTGATCACCTCAACCGCTTCATCCTGGCCGATGACCTGATCTATGAGGTTTTCTGGTACTGCTATGTTGCTCGTATCCTTGAAATCTATATCACCGAGCAGTTCATTCGACTCGTCTTCTGAAGTCAATTTTTCGGCCCTCACAGCAATCATTGGTTGTTCTTGACTATATATTTGGTGCTTTGTCTCCATGCTCTTCTCTTTCCAATCATTAAGCTTGCTATTCTTTTGTTCAGTTTCAGATCCGGCGGGCATCTTTTGCAGTTGCTCACACCTGGAACTCACTGATCATCTTGCTATATCCCTGCAGCATATCTTTTGACAGGTGCGGCCGGATATACTCGCTGGCCTCCCGGAAATGCTTATCCGTGACAAGGATCTTATCAATTATCAGCTCTTCTCTTTTCATACCTGGCCGGATATGCTCTCGCAGAGCGAGCATTCCCGCCTCCCGGCAGAGCATCTCCAGGTCGGCGCCGCTGAAGTCCTCGGTGATATCCGCCAGCCATTGAGCGGAGATATCATGGGTAGCCATCTTGGAGAGGTAGATCTCCAGTATCTTTTGACGTGCCTGTTTATCCGGCATGGGGATATAAACCAAACGATCGAACCTGCCCGGTCTTAGCAATGAACTGTCCAGGAGATCCGGCCGGTTGGTGGCTGCAACTATCACCACTTCCTTCAGCTCCAGGAGGCCATCCATCTCCGTTAAGAACTGGCTGACCACCCTTTCGGTCACATGGGAGTCCGATCCGCTGCCCCGGGCGGGGACGATGGAATCGATCTCATCGAAAAAGACCAGGGCGGGAGCAGCCTGGCGGGCCTTGCGAAATATCTCTCTTACCGCCCTCTCCGATTCGCCCACCCATTTGCTCAGTAGCTCCGGGCCTTTGACGCTGATGAAGTTGACGCTGCTCTCCGTGGCCAGGGCCCTGACCAGGAGGGTCTTGCCCGTACCGGGTAGGCCGTAGAGAAGAATTCCCCGCGGGGGGCGGACGCCCACCGAGGCGAAGGCCTCAGGATACTTCAAAGGCCATTCCACCGCCTCCACCAGGGACTGCTTGGCCTCATCCAGGCCGCCCACTTCATCCCAGTGAACCTCTGCCACCTCCACGAAGACCTCTCTCATCGCCGAGGGCTCGATCTTCTTCAGGGCGGAGAGGAAGTCGTCCCTGGTAACCCTGAGGTTATCCAGCACATCCATTGGAATATCCTCTTTCACATCCAGGTCGGGCAGAGCCCTCTCCAGGGTGCGCATGGCCGCCTCTTTGCACAGGGCATAAAGGTCCGCCCCCACGAAGCCGTGCGTCGAGTCAGCGATCTCCATCAGGTCCAGCGATTCGTCTAAAGGCATGCCCCGGGTGTGGACATAGAGTACCTCCAGCCGGCCATTTCTGTTTGGTATGCCGATCTCGATCTCCCGGTCGAAGCGGCCCCCCCGGCGAATGGCCGGGTCGAGGGCATTGGGACGGTTGGTAGCCGCTATCACTATCACCTCGCCCCGGGAGGAGAGGCCGTCCATCAGGGAGAGGATCTGGGCCACCACCCGCCGCTCCAGGTCGCCTGAGACCTCCTCCCTCTTGGGGGCGATGGAGTCGATCTCATCGATGAATATGATGGATGGGGCCGATTTCGTCGCCTCATCGAAGATCTGGCGGAGACGCTGCTCGCTCTCGCCGTAGAACTTGGATACGATCTCCGGGCCGGAGATGGAGATGAAGTTGGCGTCGGTCTCGCCTGCCACTGCTCTGGCGATGAGGGTCTTTCCCGTGCCCGGCGGGCCGTGCAGGAGGACACCACGGGGAGGATTGATTCCCAGGCGGCTGAACAGCTCGGGATGGCGCAGAGGAACCTCGATCATCTCTCTGATCTCCCTGATCTCCCGCGCCAGGCCGCCGATGTCCTCATAAGAGATGTCTCTCACATGCAGGGCCAGCTCATCCAGGGTCTCCCTGGTGATGCTGATTATGGTCTCCTGGGTCACCAGCACCGGGCCGCTGGGCACTGTGCTCACCACTGCCAGGTTGAGGCTGCTGTTAATCATCTCCACCCGCAGCATCTCCCCCTTTACCACCGCTCTGCCCTGCAGCATGCGCAATAGATACTGCTGCCCTCCCATGAGGCGGATCTGGCGGGTGGGAGCGACCACGATCTTCCTGGCGGGCCTGGCTGTGGCCCGGCGGACGTGCACACGGTTGTCTATTCCCGTTCCCAGGTTGGCGCGGGTGTTCCCGTCGATCCTGATGATATCCTGAGGGTCTTCGGGAGTTCCAGGCCAGGCGATGGCATAGACCTTATCCCGGGCATTGATCTCCACCACCCCGCCGTTTTCCACTCCCAGGCGGGCGAGAATTTCGGGATTGACCCTGGCCACTCCCTTTCCTGCATCCTTGTGGTAGGCCTCTGCCACTCGAAGCAATACCGATGCCTCCTCTTCTGGCTGCATGCCACCCTGTACTATCTCCTTGATACTGGGGCCGGGTTCATTCCCTGGTAAGGGATTGTTTGCCGGTGGCTGGGACGCTGATCTTGAAGGATTATATGAAGGATTATCAGAAGATGCTCTCATATGCTCCATTGCTGACCTCTCAGGTGCACTGCACCGCGCTCTTTGAGCTTATTCAAGCTATCTAAAACCAACGCTTCGGGCACTTCCAGTCTTGCAGAGAGTTCTGACGAACTTGCTCTGCCGCAAAGCAATACGGTCATGATCTCCGACTCCAACTGGTTCTCAGCACGGATTCCGGCAGCAGAGGATGCCCTCTTCCTTATCTCCATCTCCCGTGATTCGATCTCGGCCAGAAGTTCACGTAGCTCATGCCGCTTTTGCTCAAGGATAGAAAGCTCGTCATATAGCAGCTTCAGATCAAAATCCTCTCCTGGAGACGGGGGGGTGGCCTCCTCAAAGTCCTTTACATCCTTTGGAGCATCTTCGGAGAGATACGCCCGCACCCCGTAGGAGTGAGGAGAGACGGCCACCTCCAGCACTGTCCTCCTGGCGATGCGGAAGTATTTTCTCCGTCCCTGTTCGTGATAGCACTCCACCAGCCCCGCTCTCTCCAGCATCTCCAGGTGATCGATCACCGCTTTCGGCCCCACATCCAGCCGTTTGGCCATCTCATTGAAATAGAAGGGGCGGAAGGAGAGGAGCTGGAGGATTCGCCTTCTATTTTCATTCCCCAGAATGTCAAGAAGCTCTATAGGATCCAACATGTCGCTCATAATCATTCATTGAACTTATGGTTAGTAACATTAGGTTATAAACGTTGTGGTCCCGATCGGATTCAGACGAACCGATTGCAGCAACGTTTTTTTGGAAAAAATGGGAGAGCATCTTGGGTCCTCTTCGTTCTCTAGTCGATGGCCAGGATAAACCAGAAGAAGAAGAAGCCAATGGCGATGAGGAGCAGACTCACCAGCCTTTCGTGTCCCACCCTCCAGCGGGCCAGGGTAAATTTCGTGCTGATCAAGACATGCAGCAGGAAGAAGAAGACCAGGTACAGGTCCAATTCGGTGTGCATGTGCCTGGCCTGATATAGGGGCAGAAGGATTCTGTTGTTCCATGCGTATCCCGATATCAAGAAGATGATCATGAATACGAGCAGTATCCAGGCTGATAGCCTGTTGATCTTGACGAGCATCCGACCGGTATTCAGGTGGGTCACCGCACTGGAATTGAGCTGCAGGGATAAAAAATGGTGGTCTGGATTGGGGAACTGGTGACCGCAGACTGAGGGCGGGAGCGCTGGACGAAGCCTCAAAGCTTCGTTGAGGATCAATCGTTTGGCCCTCCTGGCACATATTTGCTAAATTATAAAACTCAGTAGCTCAATCAGAAATTCGCCCAGCACCAACCAGACGAGATCGAGATTAGACGCAAGACCAAGTCTCGTGTCACCTTTCACCCTCCGTCGCCCAAATGCATCCAGCCTCACCGGCGTTGAGGGGGCCAGGGGCACTGCTCCGTTAGCCGGGGCGACCATTGAAAGGCAACGGTAAAGAAGGAATCCCAACATGCTCCAATGCAGGTCAAGATTCACCCTAAAAAGAGTAGAAGCAAGGGAAAATTTCCACCAGCTAGCCTTCGAAAAGGCTGACCGCTGCAACATCACAGTGCAAGAATGAGTCTCCTCTTCCTGAGCTTTCCTGAGCATGCTTTTCTGAGAATATTTGATTTACTCGTAAATCACGACCTCCACCATGTCCCCCTCCTCGAATCCTTCCCGCTCTTCGGGCACTACCACAAATCCGTCCGCCCGGGCGACAGAGCTGAGAATCCCCGCCCCGGAGACCATAATGGGCTCAACCTGGCCGTCCTCTCTGAAGGCCACCCGGACCAGGCTCAGGTAACCGGGCTTGGAGGGCATCTTCCGCGCCAGACGGGCCTGGAGCCGGAGCGGCCTGTCATCCAGATGGGCCATCCTCTTTATGGCCGGACGGATGAATAAATAGAGGTTGGAGAGCGCAGCCACCGGATAGCCGGGCAGGCAGACCACCAGCCTGCCGGCCACAGATCCCAGTGCCGTGGGCTTGCCCGGCTGGAGGCGCACCCCATGAACATAAAGCTCCCCCATCTCCGAGAGTATCCGGGGGGCATAGTCCTTCTCCCCAACGCTGGTCCCGCCAATAATGATAATCATATCGGCATCCAGGTTTGAGCGAATGGCCTCGCGAATCAGTTCCGCATCATCGGAGACCATCTCCGTCTTCCGGACGTTCGCCCCCCATTTCTCCGCATAGAGCCGGGCCATGAGGCCGTTGATCTCATAAGCCTCTCCCGGCTCCAGACTGCGAGCACCTATATCCACCAGCCCACTGCCAGTGGGGATTATGACCACATCCGGCTTGGCATAGACCCTGACCTTTCCCATCCCCAGAGCAGAGAGCAGAGCGAGATCGGGAGGGCGCAGCCTGTGTCCCTCCGGGAAGATCGTATCCCCTTCCATCACGTCCTCACCAGTTCTGGCCACATTCCTGTAAGGGTGAGCCTCGGCGGTCACCTCCAGCACATCGCCGCGAAGCCTGGCGTCCTCGAGCATCACCACGGCATCATACCCTTCCGGAACAACCATCCCGGTGCACAGAGGGATGAAATCCTGAATGAAGCTGGGCGCATGCGGCCTGGCACCCCTGGTATCCCCGGATCGCACGGCATAGCCGTCCATGGCCGAGCGGTCAAAGGCCGGAAGACTGACAGGAGATCTGATCTCCTCCGCTGCCACTCGATCCACAGCGCCTGAGGTATCAATCTCCTCGATATCCTTAAGGGGAAGACATCGTCCCATGAGCATCCTTCTGGCCGCAACTGCACCGGAAAAGCGTTTGAACATGCGGCCTAGACTCTAATGATCCTGGATAAATGCTTTTGTATATATTCAATAGATCATGTGAAAGCTTCATATAATGTTATGATGGAGGGGTGGGCATATTGACCAGAAATGTTGGGCGGATGATTTAATGGATGCTGTTGTATGGTTGGAAGATGTCGGCAAGGAAGACCTGTCCATTGTCGGCGGCAAAGGTGCAAGCCTCGGAGAGATGATCAACATTGGCGTTCCCGTTCCGGGCGGTTTTGCGGTAACAGCCCAGGCCTTCAGAGACTTCATCAACCGGGCGGGGATTGCAGACAAGCTCTTCGAAGCCCTGAACGTCGACGTGAACCAGGAGGCAGAGCTTCATCGGGCCGAACAGACGGCGAAGAAGCTCATCATGGATGCCAATGTGCCCAAGGACATTGAAGATGCCATTAAAACCCGCTATGAGGAGCTGTGCAAGAGGGAAGGAAGGGAGGTTTACGTGGCGGTCAGGTCGAGCGCTACCGCTGAGGATCTGCCCGACGCCAGCTTCGCCGGCCAGCAGGAGACCTATCTGAATACGCGCGGCGCTGAGGATGTATTCAATGCCGTGCGCAAATGCTGGGCATCTCTTTACGGAGCCAGGGCCATCTTCTACCGGGTGGAGCAGGGCTTCGAGCATAATAAGGTCAACCTCTCCGCCATAGTGCAGTTGATGGTGGACTCAGAGAAGGCCGGAGTGATGTTCAGCTCCCAGCCGAGCACTGGCGAGCCACTGGTGGTCATCGAGGCCGCCTGGGGGCTGGGAGAGTCTGTGGTCAGCGGCAGCGTATCCCCGGATAACTATGTGGTGGACCGGAAGACCAAGAAGATTGTGAACCGATATATCGCCACCAAAGAGATCATGATCACCAGAGATCCCAAGACCCACAAGACCACCACCATCAAGGTCCCCGCCAAGAAAAAGGAGGCTGTGGTCCTCACCGATAAGGAGATCATCGAGCTAGCCAAATACGGTGAGATCCTGGAAAAGCACTACGGCATGCCCCAGGATATCGAGTGGGGCGTGGAGAAGAACAAGATCTACATCCTCCAGTCCCGTCCCATAACCACCATCAGCAGCGAGAAGAAGGCCGCCGGTTCCGCACCATCCGGATCCGGCAGTGGCAAGATCCTTTTGACCGGCCTGGGAGCAGCACCGGGTATAGCCAGCGGTATTGTAAAAATAATCACCAGCGGCAGAGATCTGGATAAGATCAAGCAGGGCGATATCATGGTCACCAAGATGACCATGCCGGACATGGTCCCGGGAATGAAGCGGGCCGGAGCCATAGTCACCGATGAGGGAGGAATGGCCTGCCATGCCGCCATCGTCAGCCGGGAACTGGGCTGTCCGGCAGTGGTGGGAACCAAAAAGGCCACCAGCGTTCTGAAGGACGGCATGGAGATAACTGTGGACGGTGGCAAAGGCATCGTCTACGAAGGCATTGTGGCTCATGCTGCACCGGCAAAGGCTGCCGCTCCAGCAGCTGCGGGAGGAGTCTTCTACTCCAAACCAGTGACGGCCACGGAGGTCAAGGTCAATGTCAGCGAGCCGGACCGGGCAGAGGCCGCCGCCGCCACTCAGGCAGATGGGGTGGGACTTCTCAGGATCGAGCACATGATCCTGGGCCTGGGCAAGACCCCCAACTGGTATATCAAGAACGGGAAGACGGAAGAGTACATTTCGGAGCTGGTCGGCGGCATCAAGACCGTTGCCGATGCATTATATCCCCGGCCGGTCTGGGTGCGCACCCTTGATGCCCCCACGGACGAGTTCCGGGCGATGGAGGGGGGAGAGGGCGAGCCTCATGAGCACAATCCCATGCTGGGCTGGAGAGGCATCAGAAGGGACATGACCGAGACCGATCACTTCCGTCTGGAGATGAGGGCCTTCAAGAGACTGCAGGAGATGGGCCTGACCAATGTGGGCATAATGCTGCCCATGGTCCAGCATGTGAGCGAGTTCCAGAAGGCCAAAGCCATAATGAGAGACGAAGGCCTGGACCTGGATAAGATAGATGTGGGGGTCATGATCGAGACGCCAGGGGCGGCTCTGACCATCGAGGACTTCATTGAGGATGGGATCGACTTCATCTCCTTTGGCACCAACGATCTCACCCAGTACACCCTGGCCGTCGACCGGAACAACGAGAACGTGGCCGGGCTGTACTCCGAGCTTCATCCCGCCGTCCTGAAGCTGATCGAGTATGTGGTGGAGCAGTGCCGCGAAGCGGGAGTGAAGACCTCCATCTGCGGTCAGGCCGGCTCCTATCCGGAGATGGCCAAAAAATTGGTGGAGCTTGGAATCACCAGCATATCGGCCAATATCGATGCCGTGGCCATCGTCAGAGATACTGTGGCCAGGAGCGAGAAGATACTGATCCTGGATGCCCTGAGAAACAGAGATTGAAGGCATTGGACGAGCAGGTCAGTCAAATAGGCGAAAGGTCAACGAGCGTGGTCAAGGATCGAATATGAGAGAGAAGGCACTTCCCGCAGATGAGGTAGTTGCCATTCTGGAGAGGACGAGAGAGCGTGATTACCGCTACGACCGGTTCTTCTCCACCATGTGCTCCCGCCCTCACCCCATTGCGGTAAGGGCTCACGACATGTTCCTGGAGACCAACCTGGGAGATCCGGGGCTCTTTCCCGGAGTGGCCGGGCTGGAGGAAGAGGTGGTAAGGATGTTGGGAGACCTTCTGGGCTGCCCTCAGGCCCAGGGCTACATCTCCACCGGAGGCACGGAGTCGAACATCCAGGCCATCCGGGCGGCCAAGAACCGGGCAGGAAAGAGAGATGGGAACATCATTGTTCCCGCATCCGCCCATTTCTCCTTTGACAAGATCGGAGACCTCCTATCCCTGGAGGTACGCAAGGCGGATCTTGATTCTCATCTCCAGGTGGACGTCGGCTCTGTGGAGGCACTGATCGACGACCGCACAGTAGCCCTGGTGGGAATAGCAGGGACCACGGAGTTCGGCCAGGTGGATCCGATAGAAGAGCTGGCAGACATTGCTGATGAGTGGGGGGTTCACCTCCATGTGGACGCTGCCTTCGGAGGATTCGTCCTGCCCTTCCTGGATAATGGCTTCAAGTGGGATTTTTCTCTGCCTGCGGTGAGCTCCATCACTATAGATCCGCATAAGATGGGACTTGCGACCATTCCCGCCGGCGGCCTGCTCTTTCGCAGCCAGGAGTGCATGAATGCCCTGGAGACGGAGACCCATTATCTCACCCGGGCCCGACAGGCATCACTGACCGGGACCAGGAGCGGTGCAGCCGCCGCCGCCACCTTTGCGGTGATGATGCACCTGGGAAGGGAGGGATTCAGGGAAATGGTCGGCTACTGCATGGACCTGACATGCCATCTGGTCAGGGGGGCAAGAGAGATCGGTGTGGAGCCCCTGATCGAGCCGGTGATGAATGTGGTTGCCCTGCGGGTTCCACAGCCGGCCAGAGTGCGGGAAAGGCTGATGGATCGCGACTGGCACGTCTCCATAACCAGGGAGCCGAACAGAGCATTGAGGCTGATCCTGATGACCCATATGAGCCACGAAAACATCGATCTCTTCCTGGCGGACCTGAAAGAGATCCTGGCAGATTTTAATTAGAGATTTTCCATTAAATTTTTGGGTTTCTGTATTTCTTCCTCGGTAGAAATGGGCTCAAACGTCCGGGGATCAAGATGGATCGAATTCTGGCAATAGCTGCAGATAGTCTCCAGGAAAGTTCCCTTTTTCAGGGCGGAGTCCACCTCTTCCTGGTCGGTCAGATACTGGGTCATCTCCTCTCCGCATCTGGGGCAGACCACCTTCAGCCACTCCAGACGACTCAGCTCCCGGATGGTCTTGATCAAGGTGGCTATGGCATCAGCATAGCTCTCTCTTCTGAAAGATAATGGCCGCAGTTGATCGATGAGAAAGGGAAGGTGGACCCCCTCTTCCTGCAGTGGGATGATGAGCTGGTCAATTCCCCTGGCCAGACCTATCTCCTGGCAGAGGGCTGCAGATCGGCTTCCCTTCAGTGTCACCAGGGCTACCAGGCACTCGGAGTTCCTTATGGCAAAAGAGACCCGATCGGCAAGAGAGATGGCAGGTGATTGATTGTACAGAGCGAAATAGCTCTCCAGGCCCACCCGTTCCAGCGACAGGGAGAGCCGACCGGCCAGGTCCTCATCATCCGGGTCGTGGGATATGTAGATTCGGGAGATCATACCATCGTAATAGCCAGGGTCATCCCTACTAGAAGAAGATAACTGCTCCGGCCATATTTGCCCAATACCCTGATCCTCCGATTTCTACGGTTATGCAACCGAGTCCAGGACCGCCAGCCAGTCGAAGTCGCTGAAGCTCTCCGGGCCCAGGGGGAAGTAGGTGGGATTCTCTGTGCTCCCGGACCGGCGGGGCAAAGAAGCGATCTCCTTTGCGGGCAGCCCCAGGCCTCTGCAGGTGGGGACGAGCCGCGCCGGACCGGGTGCTGCAGTCAGCCGCGCCTCCAGGGTGCGGTCCTCCGGCGGGCGGATGCCGTTGCTCTCGGATACGCCCAATCCTGTTCCTATGACCGCATATCCCGGTCCGAGGATTTCATGGAGATGGGAGCCCGCCGGCCACCAGGAATAAAGGTCATCCAGATATTGCCATTCCGCCCGCCCACGCTGCAGATGACGGTTGTGGGCGAAGACCAGAATCCGTCCCCGGCCCTCCCGGGATGATATATAGGCCAAGTTCTCTGCCATCATGGCATCCCGGATGCCTAAGAGCCTGCTTACCCGGTTACCGGACTCTTCCGCCAAGACGGCATGATAGTTGAGCAACTGCCTGGCGAGGGAGGCATGATGGACCGCCTCTTGATACCGGGCGCTGCTGCTCTTTGCCACCAACTCCGGGCGGCGAACAAGCAGCTCTTCTATCAGATCCTCCGTTTCCGCCCGCAATGCGACTGCATTGGGAGTGCAGCCGATGGATTTGGCCGGATCGATCAATGCATCCGGACTATCCCAATCGGAATCCTGGCCCAGGAAAAGATCGATTCTCTTTCTATAATCCAGGCTAAGGAGTGTATCGATCGAGTCCAGGTAATCGAGAACGAAATACAGAAGCTTCCGGGGACTGTCGCTGCCCATCATCTCCGTCGGGCTGTCAAAGCCATAGAAATGGAGTTTGAGGGGATGAGACGGATCGGAGTTGTACCGTCTCATCCATTCCACCAGTTCTCGATTTTCGTCCAGGTGTCCAAATCTATGGCTGAATCCTTCCTCCTGGAGGTCCTGGTAGGCTGCCGGGCCCCGGCCAGCGATATACTCATCGACCAGCCGGCCTCGGATAAAGCTGCTCTCAATGGCTATGGCGACAAATCCATGTTTTTCCACCAGGCGAGAAAATAGCCGATTGCGCAGGAGGAGGAGGTCACGGCTTCCGTGGAGCGCCTCTCCCAGGCCCAGGAGCCTCACTGTGCTCCCCATCCCGGAAAGAGCCTCATCTACGGCATGGTTGAGCGCTTCTGTTGAATGGTTAGCGAAAGGGATCACCTCGGCCAGGATCCACTCATCCAGACTGGAGTATCCGGACTCAAGTCCATTTTTGCTCGATTGGTCTCTCATTTCATCCTCCTATTAAACCGCCCTATATCTCAGTATTGTCATGAAGTCTCTTGTTCCAGGTTGCCTGACTGCAATGTCGACTTCGCCCCTCTCCACAATAGCGTTTCCCTGAAAGATATCTCCAATTTCTTTCAGGTAATTCCAGCTATTGCCGCAGATCACCGCAACTTCCATGGCCTCCGGAATTCTGATCTGGAATGTCTGATTAGATCCCGCCTCGATTTCACCTGAAAGGGGAGCGAAAAGGTATGCATTCATCTGCCGAAAATCCCTGAATATCTCCGGAAAGCTTTGCTTTGAGCCGGATAACTCTACTACCCGGTACTCCATGACCTTCTCGAATTCATCCATGCCATCTGAATAGTGCCTTGCAAAGATTCTGAGTATATATTCGCCAGGAAATGGAGGGAGCAGTTCAATTAAGCACAGCTCTCCAGATCGGTTGATGAAAGTAGGACTGCCATGTATTCTGCGAGAAAAGGAATACCCAGCAGGCATCTCAAGCTCGGCGACGAAAGAGACATCCTGGGGAGAATAGAGAGTTATGTTTGCCCCTCCATTGGAGATTATGCTGACATTCTCTTGATTTCCCAGCCGGACTCCCAAATCAAAGAATGCAGGCTCAAGACAGACAAGATCTTCGAACTTCTCTTTCGAGATGGGTTCATTCAGCAATTGCCAATACGGGTCTTCCGGCAGGTGATCAAAAATAAATTTTTCAGGTGAAGTAAAAAAGTAATGATCATCGAATTCTTTTTTGTACTCACCATCTCTTCCAACTTTTCCTGCACCCCATGTGCAATCGATCAGATGCCATTTCCCATCGATCTTCACTGCATTCCAGGCATGATTGGCGGTCTTTGCAGCTTTCATCCCTGGGGAATAACCATAACCCTTGGAATAGCCGCCTATGGTGACGGCCTCCAGTCCGGAGAGATTTGCAAGCCTCTCAAAGAGATTGGAATAGCCACCACAGACAGAACTTCTTTTTTTCAGCACCCCTTCTGGAGTTGCATCAGCATGGTTTCCTTTGATTAAGCCCTTCACATCGTATTCGATATTCTCGGCTATCCATCGATAGATTGCCCTTGCCTTTTGTCTGTCCGTTCTTGCAGTCTCGGTGATGTATGCAGCCAGCGATTCAGTGGAGACCTCAACGCTTTCGGGGGCGTTCATCGCTCGCTCATCAACTTCTTCGAAATCGTCTATGGATTCCGCATCTGGATCAGATGCTAAGCCTGTGGATACAGCTGGTGAGATGGGGCCCGTTTGCGCATAAGTAATGGATTCGAAAAGAAATAGAATTATAATAATTAAAAATAAGTAATTCCGGAAATAAGTTGACATATAAATTTTAGTCTTATAATTTGGCGTCCGCCTCAACAGTACCTGAAGGTATGCAGGAAATCTGACATCGATATTCCAGCTTAATGGACTCTGTTGATTTTGCTAACTTTTGCTAATTCTTAGGCTCTTGATAGATATTATAGTTTTCGTATGATTGCATAATTTTCTCTTTAACATATCAACTATTTTGATAATTAAGCAATTGCCATAGCACGGATAAAGATGGAAAGCCTGAAATTGTATCCGCTCATCATTAATCCATCTAGAATGAAGGTGGGAATTATGAAGGCATCAGTAGCAGTACTCATCATCCTTGGATTGGTCGCGGTTTTTCTCCTGGCTGCAGATGGGATCGAATCCGAAGGGCTTACCATCACCGGATCTGCCAGACCGATATCCAGCCAGCCGAGTGCAGATCCCCAGAGCACGGAGGACGGGATCGCCAAGCTGCATCCCGGTCCGCTCAGCAATGGCGTCCAGGATAATGGCATACACAGCACTTTCTTTGCCATCGACATCGATCCTGCCCAATCGAATCGCACAGTGCATGATCTGTCAAAGCTCTTCAATCTATCCATCCACAATTCCACAAATTCCATTGCCAAGAATGCCTCTATTGTAAACACCAGAACACTGAACTGGACGGCAACCGGCACCACTGCCCTTAATGCAACAGCGTCCAATAAAACCATAGTTAATGCAACCGCGATCAATGTTTCCAATCCAGGCGGAACCGGCAAGAATCTCATAACCTCATACATGACCGGAACCGGCAGCATATCCGGCAGCACAGAGGCAGGGCCGGAGGGCATGAGCACCAACTCTCAGTCAAAGGCTGTCGGCTCCTATAATTATTCCTCATCCCAGTGCGGATTGGGCAGGAGCAGGATCAAATCCAGTATGGCCCTGGAAGGGGACTTCGAGGTGCAAAGATCGTCAAGCTATTAGAGCGTTTTGCGACAAGAAAAAGGAGAAAGAGCCCTCCTCATCCCGGATGGACCGGGCCGCTGCCCGGCTGGCTGACATTTATGCACACCTCATTGCCCACTATGCAGACATGGGTCTTATTCACCCCATCCGTGTAGACATCGCCGCAGGCCAGGGCAAAGTCGCATATCCTGCAGGTACAACCGCTGCAGTAGCTGCAGTTGTGGCTGACGGATCGGGATATGCTCCTGTTCTCTCCGGGAAGAAGCTCAATTCCCGGCAGGCCCTGAACCACTCCCAGGATGGAGTTATTTATGGTGATGTTCCGGACAGTTCTCTCTCCCATATTGCTCAATAATATTGTATGATTTACGGGGCTCCCGGAAAAGATATCAGTGCTGTTTGCCTTCTCGAAGACCGTGAAAAAGGAGCCCTCGCAGGAGGAATGGAGCATCTGCTGGAAGCGGGCGATGAGCCTGGCCTCCCTGCGGAGCAGGTCCTCAAAGCTGGCCAGGAACTGATACCATACCTCCCTTTGGCCGCTGTCTAAAGATCCCTGGCTCTCCACCCAGATCCTGAACTGACGGAGGAGGTCCTGCTCTTTATGAAGCCTGTCTTCAAGCCTGCTTAAAAGGATGGTCTTCTGAGAGCCATCTAGCTGGCAGTAGCTCCTCTGCAGGAGAAGGTCATGACCGGAAATGATCTCTGCCTGCCTGGAAAGCAGGTCGGCAAAGCTCCTGGTGTAGTTGATCCTCTCTTCCTCCTCCAGATCCTTCCAGTTGCACCTTGTCAGGCTGTCGAATCCCTCCAGGCCCATCTGTTGCCTTTCTGACAGATCGTCGAAGCTGTTTATGAACTGGACGCTGGCATTGGAATCCAGAGTGCTGTTTTTCAGCAGGCCCTCAAAGCCGGCCACCAGATCCGCCTGGCTGCGCAGGAGGGTCTCCAGGCTGGCCAGCTCAAATGCCGCCGGGGAGAGGGCCCTGGCTCGAGAGCTGTGGTTGCTGTATACACACCCCGATGGGCAATGGCCGGTGATGGTGACATTGCTGGTATGGGCCAGGCCGCAGGTCTCATCGGAGCGGGCGGAAATGGTCACCGACCAGGCGTCTCTTCCCACCGGAACCCTCTGACCGGGCCAGATTATGCTCGTCCAATTGGGAGATGGATGATCTCGAATCAGAGTGCCGTTAGCGGAGTTGATGTCCATGAATCCATCGCCCAGCACATCCAGCACGCTCACATTCTCCGCCGGCTTTGTGCCCAGGTTGTCTATGCTGATCTTCCAGCTGACATTACTCTGGAACTGAACTGCCGGCTCCATTCTCACCACCAGGCTGGCCTGCAACGGGGTGACGATCAGGCTCCTGGTTGCCTGATAAGGAGCGAGGCAGGAGTCCAGGTAATAAAAGCGCAATGTGCTCGGGCTGGGGGCAGAAGAGTTGCAGCATCCATTGCAGGCCAGCAGCTTGAGCCTGATGGTTACCGTCTCGCTGTTGTAGATCCGGTCTAATGCTGCTGCCCGCCAGATGAGAGTCCCGTTCAGGGCGGAATAGTCCTCCGGCTCAGGCTGGAGTAAGGATGAACCGTGGCTGGCATTGCTGCTGGTGATACGGGCGGAACCCTTCTGGTAGACGAATCCCAAGGGGACGGTATAGGTGAGGTTGGACGCTGATGCTATGGCTCCCGTATTCCTGAGGGTTATGATTGCATCTCCTCCACAGCTATCGATCTTTCCATTGGTGCCGACATTAAGGGTGGAAGTAATCGTCGGCCTGGTCACCAGGTTGGCTGTCGCCACCGCCGGGGCAGAGGGGCAGCAGCTCCAGGAGACGCTTGCCCGGTCGGTACTCTGAGGGGCACAGCTCCTGACCGTGGCATTGAGTCGCACCACTCTCGTCCCGCCGGCGGGGATATCCGCCATCCTCCAGAGCAAAGGATTGGATGAGCTTCCCGTTCCTCTATCCACCGGAGGATAAGCGGAATGGAGGACGGTGTTCACAGGCAGCACATCGGTGAGGGTGACATTCCTGGCCGGGGAGTCGCCGGTGCTGGATAAAGTTATGGTCCAGGGAACCACACCCCCCAGGCTGGCATATACCAAAGAAGGCTTCTTGGTGATAGAAAGGCTGGGCTGATAACTCTCCACCGGAATCTCGTTTGCCACCTCTGGCCCCGCCCGCCCGCAAGGCTCGATATATGAGAGGCTCACCCTGGAGCTGCCCCCCTTAAAAGCGCAGGGTCCAGTGACCGAGGCGTTGAGCCTTATGGAGATCCGCGTCCCCGGCCTGATCCCCTGCGATTGATTGAACCACCAAATCAGCCGGCCCGGTGTGCTGAAGTCCGATGAACTGGGAGCGGCACCGGACACGAAGGGAGTCCCATTGAGCCTGAGCCCGGCAGGAAGCTGCTCGATTACCGTCAGGTTGTAAACATAGGCGCCGGCGGTGCGGACCTCGAGGACGACGGGAGTGATGCCACCGCAGTCATCAACCTTTCCCGCATCATGCCGGGCAACCAGGAGCTGGGAAGGAACCAGTTCCACCCGGGAGGAGGCGCTGATGTTCTGGCACTCGTCTCCTCCGCAGCCGATAGTGGCATAAGCCCTGTTGTCCCTGTTCTCGCATCCGCAGAGGGTGGCATTGATCATGATCGTCACCTGCTGCTTGGGGGCAAGGTCTCCAATCCTCCAGATAATCCTGTCCGGGCCGCACAGATCGCTATCTATCACTGTGGTGTTGGCCGGATCCTCCCGGAAGGAGCAGGAGGAACATTTTCGAATTTTAGATCCTGTGTAGTTAAGGTCTCGGTCCAGCAGGTCCACCACAGTGACATTGTAGGCAGTGCCGGAACCCCGGTTGGTCACATAGATCTTCCAACTGGCATTCTTATCCAGGGTATATACAATCTCCGGGGTCTTCAATATGATCAGGTCCCCCCGGGTGATGGAATGAGGCGACTCTTCTGCCCGCCTGGTCACAAGTTCCCGGCAGTTATCGGCATAGTTGAGTGCGGCGGAAGCGGTCAGTTCGCCGGAGCACCTCTTCTCCACCCGGAAGGTGATATTTCCTCCCCGACTGACCTTTTCACCCAGCTCCCAGGTTAGGCTGTCGCCATGCCGTCCGGGCTCAAAGGATTGGACCAGCCCGGACTGATTGACTATCCCGGTGATCCTGCAGGGGCCTATGTAGCGGTAGTTTTTGTCATTGTAGGAGATGTTCAGATCATGAGCGATCCATTTGGGATCCTCGTTGGGGCTGTTCTTGGCAAGGTTGATGGTCAGATCGAAGGATTGGCAGGGGCTCAGGGTCTCAGGAGCGGCCTGGACCTGGATGGACCAGTCCGCCCGGTCAGCGGCGACCGGAACTCCCTCCTGGAAGCATTGAACCCTCCCGCATCCGGAGTTATACCCCTTAACGCAAAGGCTTGACCAGTCAACAAACGAGCCGGGCTGATGCTGGAGAAGATCGTAGCTTATCCTGAGAACGTCTCCCTCCACCAGGGGCAAGCAGGCATCATCCAGAAAGCTCAGGTTGTTATTCATCCCCAGATAGATCGGCTGCTCGATGGTGCACAGGCCGTTTATGCTGAAGGTGGCATTTCCCCTCATCATTCCATCGGGAAAGGTCTGGCCGTTGAATGCCGTCTCATTGAAACTTATGTCCCCCCAGCCCAGCCCTGAAGTCTGATTGAAGATGTAGGTATTGGTGTAGTTTATCAGCCGGCAGCTCTCCTGGCGGCTGGGAGTGGCAGTCTTATCCGAGCTTTTCAGAGCAGTATGGTTGAAGCACTCGACGGTAACGGGAAATGAGTTGCTGGCATACAGAGGGCAGTGGCAGCAGTCCAGGGAGGCGTTCACAGAGAGTTCATTGAGATAGGTTCCGCCGCAGAGGCAGGAGGCGTTGTCGGCTGCTTTTAATTGGATTGTCCGGGACCAGGGCAGGGTGTCGTTCAGGGGTACATCTTTCCAGATTATGCGATGCGATCCCCCGTCCACCTCTCCACCAGCAGCATTCACCACCTCAAAGCTTTCTGGATAGCTGTCGACTATCGTGCTGTTGGGAATCGATTTTATGCTGCAACTGCCTGCAGAATACTCTACCTCCAGGGTGTACTCCCCGCTTTCTCCCAGGTACAGGCTCTCTGTGCCGCTCTTCCTAGCAGTGACTGCGGGGACGGATTCCGTATCTGTAGAGCAGGAGATCAGAGAGACGGGTGGATACCATTTGTTTCCGCACTCATCGAAGTAATCGATTCGAAGGTCAAGGAGGTCGCTGTAGCCTGTTGCATTGCAGCCTCCCGCCGGCATGCTGAGGTTAAAGGAGAAGCTCCTGTTCGCTCTGGGAGGCAGCGTGGCTCCCGAGGCATTCATTCCCAACCAGAATGTGTGGTTGCCTTCGAAATAGACTGCTCCTCTGACATCGCTGATCAAATAGGGCGCGGAATAGTTCAATAGATGAAGGTGAATCCCGCTGGCATTTCCTGCTCCAGAGTTTGTCAGGGTGACATTGACCGGAGCCTTGCCGCAATAGGGGACGACTATCGAAGAGGGAACTACGGTATAGTCTATATCCGGCTCCTTGGGGACCAGTTTGATGCTTCCTTTGGCATAGCTCTCCTGGCAGCAGGCGCTGCCGCAGCCCCAACTGACGTTCACCAGATTTACCAGATTATAGCAGCCTGCCACCCTGAAGCTCAGGTTCACGGTCTTCGTCTCGCCGGGAGCTATTTTATCATAAGACCAGTCCAGGAGGCCGCCGGGCGAGTCCGTCTGCAAGAGCTGCAGGCCGCTAGAGGGATGATCGATCACCTGAACACTACGGGCAGAGCCGGTACCCTGGTTGGTGATCATTACCGACCAGGTCACCAGGTCGCCCTTGCTGGCTTCGATCACATTCGGCTCTTTAGTGATCTTCAGGATGGCTCTGTTGATCAGGATGGATGGGGAGTATGATGCCGGTGCCGTTCCGCTGCTCGACTTGCCGTTAACCGTTATCCTCCTTCCCGATGGTGCACTGCACTGCGGGGTGAGATCGAACTGGATCCGCAGGGACTGGCCGTCCTTAAGGGACCAGGCGGTGTTGGTCCAGTTAAGATATCGGCCGAAGATGATAGGCTCCGCGATCGAAGGGCTGCCTGATGGAGGTGTTATGCGCGCGCTCCCCTGGTTGTAGGCGAATCCCTCAGGCAGGGTAAGATTCAGAGAGATGCGGTTGGCCTCTATGCCGCTGTTATTGGCATAAATGGTGATGGTGCCGGCCTGGCAGATATCCCATTCCAGTGGGGCCTGGCAGTTGAGCTTGAGATCGGCTGATGCCGGGGGAAGGGCAAGGAGCACCAGAAGGAGGAATAGCAGCGATCTAAAGCCACATCTGATGGGGACAAGCTTCCTGAATATCCAGGTCGACAGCTTTTGAGTCTTATGCTCATCTCTAAGTTCTCTCTCCCACCCTGGGAGCATATCCGCCGATTTGATGGCCTCAATGGCGGGGCGATTGGAATCAATGCTTTGCAATGTGCTTTCCTCCTTCAACAGATGGCCTTGTCATATGACTTTTATCATATTTTATTTCTGAAATGGTAGGCTGTGATTAATCTATAAATAGTTTTTTACTGTCAAAAAATTTTGTAAACGGCAGTATTTGCATTTAATGATATTAAAAATGGAATCCAGAAGTATGATCGGGACCGCAGATACTTACGTCTGCGTCCCGGATCTGCCCGTCCCTGATATTCGGTTTTTTTCTGATCTGTTCTTCCCGATTATGGACTGTTGCTTAACTGAACCTGCTCAGCGAGTAATTCGCAGCCATGAGATCCGGCGGCATCATATCCATTCCCTGATCTTGAGGCATCGCGTCCGGTTCTTGATTCTGTATCATCATCCCTGCTCCCTGATCTGTTGTGAGATTATCCACCTGATAGCCGGGATAGATGATCGGCAACAGCTGGCTGGGGTAGTCATCGATCACCACACAGCATTGATTACTCACTGCACAGGTGGTGAAGTTGCCGTTGGGAGTGATCACATCACCGCAGACCGTGGCAAAGTCGCAGACATTGCAGCTGCAGTTGTCGCACCCTCCGCAGGTTATATTCCTCCGGGAGATGTCAATGTTATCCTCAAATCCGGCCGGCACAAGGCTGTATGTCCCAACCGTACCCAGGATCTGATCGGTGATTACAATATTGGCAGTCTGGTTCCTGACCGATAGATGATAGCGATAGACCACATCGCTCTCCGTTTGAGAGAGGACCGACTTGGTCAGAGTGAGATATCTTCCATCGCATTTGATCTTCAAGAGCATCTCGAAGCTGGAGAGGAGATTTGCCTGTCTGCGAAGCAGATCCTCATAGCTATCCAGGAAGGCTATCCAGGTCTCTTTCTGGGTTCCCTCGATCATCTGCTGATATTGCAGCCATTCATCAAACCTGGTATAAAGGACCACCTCATACTTCAGCCTGGATTCAAAACGATCCAGAAGCTCCTGCTTTTGAACAGGATTCAGGCTGCAGAAGCCCCTCTTGAGGAGGTCTTCATTGCTGGAGAGGATCTTGGCTTCTCCTCGGATGAGATCTTCAAAGCTCCGGGTCAGACTTATCTTTTCCTCCTCGGAGAGGTCAGACCAGTTGTAGCTCACCAGGTCCTCAAAGCTGGCCAGGCCTTCCTGCTCCCTTTTGGCCAGGTCGTCAAAGCTGTCCAGGAACTGATAGTGATAATTGTAGCCGTTATCCTGCAGTGTGCTATTCTTCAAAAGGCTCTCAAAGCTTCCGATCAGCACCGTCTGGCTTCGCAGGAGATCCTCATAGCTCCTCATGGAATCGTAAGATGCAGCACTGCAGCAGCCCGAAAAAGCAGCTGCCATTACCGCGACTGCGATCAATGAAAGCGCTTTCCATCCCTTCGTACGCCTCACTTATCTCACTCCAAATATTTCTTCTGTAATAAGCTGTAGGCAGTTATATCTATATATATTTTTCTAAAGAATTTTTAGTTAACTTGAATTGATATAGGATTATAATAATTCTATTTTGCTGCAAGACCAGTTATGATGTCTGTTCCAGCAATGAAACGTTTAAATTCATGAAAGTTGGTAATATACAATCAGCCGTATAAGGGGAGTAGCAGGGATATGAGCCAGAGACTGGACCTACGAGCCGGAATCATAGCCGGGCTTTTAAGTATTATATTGATGATAGTGCCTTTGGCTGGTGCTTCAGGCAATGCTTCATCTGTTTCAAGCAGTTTTGAGATCGATCCATCTGCTCTCAATTACACCATTGATGATTTCCTTCGCGAACTTTTCAGCATCGAATCCTTGCTGGAGGAGCAATCACGACAGCTTGAGTCATTGGAAAAAAACGAGACAGCGAGTCTCATTGTCTCTCCGGAAAGGATCGGATCCCTGAATGAATATGAGAGACGTCTGAGGGAAAGAGCAGTCAGACTGGCGAGGGTTGAGGCGCAGCTGGAGAGGGATTGGCCTGGACTGAACGCTCGCGAGAGATTGGACAAGACCAAGAGCCTTGAAGAGCAGCTGAGGCGACAGGCCAACCATCTTTATAGCTTCCAGTCCCATCTAAAGAAAAATTACTGCAGTCTTCTAGCATCAGACAAAAAAAAGTTCCTATCCAGCTTCGAGGATCTGCTCTACCGGGAGACAAAGCTTTTGGAGGGCTTCGAGGGCTTTGCCCACCGCCTGCAGGATGTCAGGAATAGAGATCAGATCGAGCTGCTGGCCAGTTTTGAGGATTTGATCCGCAGCCAGGCTATACTGCTGGATATGTATCACGATCTCCTGGAGACGAAATGTTCTGGATTAAAATTGGACAAGTATGTGAAAAGATGTGGAAAGTTCAGGTGCGGCCAGAATATCACCTACTACTTCTCTTTAGAGAGCACCTGCAACTGCACCATTGTGGATATAAGAATCCTGGACGACCGCCTGGGATATATTGCGGAAGGAATAACCCTTGGGCCATTTGAGAAGAGGATATTTGAGAAATCAACCATATTGAACTATCCGTCCGGAAAGAGGGTCTGCAACACCGCCTATGCATTTGGCTCCGACGCTGACGGCCTGACGATCTCATCTGCCAGCGATAGGGTTTGCATAAAAATCGCAGAGACTGTTCTTGATCGCAACCTGGATTCCATAAGCCTGGGGGATCAGAAGACGATTGCTATTGCCTCTGATCCGGCGGTGGCCGAGAATTCCGTAACGATCAAGAAGAACCAGAATAATCAAGGCTTATCGAATAATGATGCTCTCAATCAGGATCGTATAGCTGCAGGCGATCAACTGGCAGGAGCCTATGGCAATTCCAGGGCATCAAACAGGATTAAGGTTGTCGCCGATCAAGGATGAGAAAAGAATTTTTATTTTAAATTTTTTATTAGGATGGTTCGGGCTTCTACGGACTATCGTATTTCGAGCTTTATATATTTGAAAATTGGATCGCCAACTCCCGCGCATTTACTGGCGCTGGAGATTTAATATCCTTCAGTATCAATAAGCATAATTTGGCGTTGTTGAAATAGGATCTTTTTTATGCATTTAAGATAATATCATTGTAATTTTTTGCATAGATGCATTTTAGCCAAGATCTATTGCGTATTATTCTTTATTATTTTAAAGCAAAGTGATAAAAGTTTACATTGAATATATCCTTGAATGCCCTTTTATTATTATGAAGATGAATCTTCTTTAAATAAGGTTGCACTAATAACACGTGTTAAAGGCATTAATCTGGATTTGAGGATTTACAAGGGCCCAATAAATGGAGTGCCGCAAAGAGGAGAGCCAGGTGGACTATCAGCAATTTTTCAATAGAATGGCAGAGGGTTTTGCCCTCTATGATGCAATCTGCGACGAGCATGGCAAGCCTTGCGACTGCCGTCTCTTGGATGCAAATCCAGCATTTGAGAAGATTGCAGGAGCGAAAAGAGAGGATATTTTTGGCAAGAGATACAGCGAAATTTTTCCAGGAGAGGATTTAAGCTGGCTGGAGATGTGCAAAGCAGACACAGTTGCCCTGGAGCCCACAAAACTGGAGGTCTACTTGCCAATCACAGAGAGACATTGTGAAGTGACCGCTTACAGACCGTCTCCGGGGCAAGTTGCGATGATATTCACGGACATCAGCGAGAGAAAGGAGATCGAAAAGGAGCTTTCCAAGAGGGAGGCAATGATTGGGGCTTTACTCGATTCGGTCACTGACAGGATATTGCACATAGCAGAGAACGGAACCATTCTGGATTGCCGGGCATCTCCTGAATCAGAGCTGCATGCCAGGCGAGAGCAACTCATTGGAAAGAGGATTCATGAGGTGCTGCCTCCTGATATATTGGATCAGGCATTTTTTCATATGAAAAGAGCACAGGAGACGGGCGACCGGCAGGCATTTAGCTGCAATATGATGATTGGAGAGAGAGAGCACAGTTACGAGGCCCGGGCGTCAGTCTTATTCGAGGGTGAATTCATCCTCCTGGTACGGGATATAAGCAAGCAGAAGAGGATGGCAGAAGCCCTTATGGAAGGCAACCGACAGTTCCGGGCGGCCATTGATAGCGTCCCTTATTTGCTGGTGGTCTTTGATGAAAAGCTGCGCCTCCGCTACGCTAACCGGGCAGCTATCCAGATGACAGGACTAGTTGAGGGAGAGCTATTCGGCCATACAGTGGAAGATGTCCTCCCTCCTGAGATCGTGAGGCCTTTTATAGAGTACTTAAAAAAAGCCCAGGAGACAAAGAGCATTCAGAAGGTGGAATACACATATGATCTGCCATGCTGTATGCAGGCGTTTTCCAGCACATTTGTCCCCCTCGCAAATGAGCCGGGCGATGTGGCGCACATCCTGGCAATATCGCATGATATTACAGAGAGAAAGAAGGCGGAGAGGAGGCTCAAATCCGCTCTGGAAGAAAACAGAAAGCAAAACAGGCTTTTAAAGATCGTCGTGGAGGAGATGAAGGACAACTACGACGAGGCGGAGCAGCTCCTGTATAAGATCTCTCATGATCTGATTGCTCCGCTGATCACCATTGACGGATTCATGGGGCTTTTGAAAAAGGATGTGGAGAAGTGCAATAGGATCCGCATAGAGATCGATATCGGTCTGATTAGCGATGCCATTTCAAGGATGCGAAACCACTTGAGCGAGGCCCTGGAGCTATCCAGCCTCGGCATGTTGAGCGGAGAAGCAGAGGTCCTTCCATTCGAGGAGATTGTAGATGCTGCCCGGATGCACTTGAAAGATACCGGCATCTGGAGTGATCTTGTGATAACTGAGGACGAGAGATTCCCGCCGGTGTGCATGAGCAGGAGAAGAATGGAGGATGTTCTGATGAGCATGATCGAAGGCTGTATAAGATGCTCCGGGGAGACCTCAGCTCCCAGGGTGCATGTAGGCTGGCGAACTGATGACGAGGGGCCGGTCTTCTATACCAGCTGTAAGGGATCGGGGGAGCTTAAAGACGGGGCCAGAGCCTTCAAGCTCTGCACAGATGAGGATAGTGCAGATAACTGCACGTCGATTGGGCTTGCCGTATCAAAGAGGATCATAGAGCTGCAGGGCGGTAGGATGTGGATGGAGTGCAGCCATGAGGGAGGCTGCAGTATATTGTTTACCCTTCCCGAGAAGGGATGAGTGATACGATAGGGTTCATTGATGGGCATAATTGGCCGGCATGTGTTGCATTCGACTGCAGCTCCATACAACTGCATCAAGTGCTCAGGGCAAGAGAAGAGCCCGCAGGTGCACATTGGCTGGAAGATGGGGGATGACGGCCCGGTCTACTTCACCAGATGCGAGTGGGCGGGGGGGTGAAGGACTCCGGCCAGGTCCCGGAGTGCTGCACCGGCCAGGAGGATGAAGGCGATAGCACCTCCATTGGCCTTGCCATATCAAAGAGGATCATTGAGCTGCAGGGGGGGGCGGATGTGGATTGAATGCACGGGGGAGGGCTGCCTCATTCTATTCACTCTGCCGGAAGGAAAAGGTGGATGAATACCGCGTCTTTTTCTTTCTATTTTATTGTCAGCTCCGCGATCATGCTGGCAGGGAGGATATCGATCGACCTTTTAGCTATATGTGGCGATATTGATGGCAAAGGGTGCAGAATGAAGCAAAGTCTTGGCGGACCCCCCTGGTGAGCCGCAATGACCCAGCTTCAAATATGCTGTCCTTGAAGCGACCCTTAAGAGGAGGAGTTCCAGGGCAACAACTGCGGTGATTAAAATAAGATACAGGTGGGCTCAAAGGAGATGTCTGTCATGAGATCTCTGCAGATATCTATTTAAACTCAAAAAACTTACAATCATTACAGGGCTCTCTAATGATTGTGGATCTGTAATGGTGAGCAGATTCAGTTCTCTTTTACCCAGATGGCATTGATCAAAAGTATCGAACATTTAATACGGAATCAAAAACAGTACTTGTTTTTCGGTTTTGGGCAAATTATTAAATAAATTACGTATAATATGTTCGCAGCCTATATATGAATTTGTAAGGCATATTTTAATTTTGTCTCAACGGACGGGCAATCTGAAAGTCACTGAATTCAGTGAGGGTGACAGACTAATGGATATCTAGTGGCGACCTAAAATATTAATAGATATATGGGTATGAAGGGATGGATAGATCAAATTGAAAGATGGCTAATTGCAGATTTGATTATTGCATTTTATTAAATGCATTGAATGTATATGACAAGCTTATTCGATATATTAAGGAGAATTGAGGTGATGGATAATGCAAAAATCTTCGAATGAGATCTCGCAACAGGGTCGAGCTGAATGCAAATCGAGACGCAGATTGGCTCTGAAGCTTGTTGCTGGAATTTTGCTAATTATTTTTTTAGCTACATGTACTGTAGAGGCAAAATATACGTTAGAAGGATGGACCTGGGCCGCAAATCAAGGCCAAGGTGGTTGGACAACAGGATTGCTCAAGGGTTACTCTGAAGGTGATTGTGTTGAATTCAGATTAACCATCGACAAGGAGACCAATCCAACGCCGGCTAATCCTGATGACAGGATAGTCTTTGAATATATGAGGAATAGTCTCGTAGGGTACGAAGATTGTATCAACTTTGTGCTTTATGACGTAACGTCAGGAACACCGCAGCAGATAGTCATACCTGCTGGAGCCATAACTGGGCCATTCCCTGTTGATACACCTGATGACTCCTATTCTATGTATTACCTGTGGGACTATTCGTTATTGCCAACCTTAAGTACTAATAAATATGAATTGCATTGGTGTGCCCCGTTAAGCTACGAGTGTACTGGGATACCAGGCGGCTCTTTGTCAATGCAATTCGGCGATGCCAGCATGAACATCGGAATTAATCCAGGAGACATCATTCCGATAGATACTATTACCGTCATTAAGGACGCAATTCCTGATGATGCGGTAACAGAATTTGGCTTTACAAGTACTATTCCTGGAGGCGAATCGTTTTCCCTCGTTGATTCAGGGAGTATCACTTTTGAAGTTAGCTCTGGGACATATACAATCACTGAAACATCGCCTGAAACCGGATGGGTAACGAGTATTGCCATAGCAGGTGATACCGCTGGCGGATCATCCTCCTCTGGTAAAGTGGCGACGATTAGGCTAGATTCTGGAGAAGATATCAGAGTCACTTATACCAACGCCAAAACATCACTTGCTATTACCTGTCCGGCAGATATTACAATACAATGCGATGGCTCGACTTCGCCGGAAAATACTGGTTCTGCGACTGCTACTACAACATGTCCAGGCGGGGCCACAGTGACTTATTCTGATGTGAGGACTGACGGTGATTGTGCTAATAACTACACCCTGACCAGAACCTGGACAGCCACCGATAACTGCGGCGGCTCCACAAGCTGCATCCAGACCATAACTGTGGTCGATACAACTGCACCGAAGTTATCCGGTGTACCGGCTGATACAACAGTTGAATGCGATGAAGTACCTGAACCTGCAACACCAACTGCAGCAGACAACTGCGATCCGGCTCCAGCCATAACCTACAATGAAGCCAGGACAGATGGTGATTGTGCCAACAACTACACTCTGACCAGAACCTGGACTGCAACTGATGTCTGTGGCAATGCTGCCTCAGCAAGACAGGTCATAACCGTCCAGGATACTCAGGCTCCAGTGCTGTCCGGTGTACCGGCTGATACAACAGTTGAATGCGATGAAGTACCTGAACCTGCAACACCAACTGCAGCAGACAACTGCGATCTGGCTCCAGCCATAACCTACAATGAAGCCAGGACAGACGGTGACTGCGCCAACAACTACACTCTGACCAGAACCTGGACCGCAACCGATGTCTGCGGCAATGCTGCCTCAGCAAGCCAGGTCATAACCGTCCAGGATACGAAAGCACCAACACTGGGCGGTGTACCGGCTGATACAACAGTTGAATGCGATGAAGTACCTGAACCTGCAACACCAACTGCAGCAGACAACTGCGATGAGACAGTCGAGGTTCAGTTCACCGAGACCACAACACCAGGAAGCTGTGCGGATTCCTACACGATACTTAGGACCTGGACAGCGACTGATGTCTGCGGCAACTCTGTCTCAGATAGCCAGACCATAACCGTTCAGGACACCCAGGCTCCTGAGCTCTCCGATGAACCCGATGACATGACCGTGGACTGCGGCCCTGTACCGCCAGCTCCTACAATAACAGCCACAGACGACTGCGATGATCAGGTTGACGTAGTCTATACCGAGAATATCGAGCCAGGATTGGATCTGGGCACGTACACCTACACGCGCATCTGGACAGCTACCGATGACTGCGGCAACACGGTCTCGTACACCCAGACCATAAACAAGGAGAGGTGCTGCCAGACTGCCTGGGCAAAGGTCAGTGACACCTGCGGTGGCTTTGGCTCAGAGCGTTGGGGATGGTCTACCACAACCTCAGTCAATAGTCTGGATGGAGCGACGTTCCCGTTATATGCTGGGGCCGCCAAATGCGATATAAGTAAAGGCTACTGCGCAGGCTATGTGTCTATCACTAAGACGGTTGTGGGATCAGGAAAGCAGGCAAAGACCTATCTGAACTTTGAGTTCGACATTCCTGGCGACTGCCATCAGGAGGATTATCACATTTGGTTAAGCAGCAAGCCTGCACCTACTACAGGATTCTCTGGATGGTACACGACTTCCAGCATAGACGTCACCAGCCTGCTTAAGGCCAAGACGGTATACTTCGCCGTTCATAGCACCATATGCTGCGGCGATACATGTGATGGGTGCACCTACAGTCCTGGCAACAAAGGCGTCCCATGTGATGGAACCACCAGCCAGCTGTCCAGTATCGCTGCTTTGGCTGCAGAAGAGGAAATCGTCCCCAACGAGGATCTCAGCATAACCTGCCCACCGGCGGTGGAAGCCTGTCCCGATGCCGCGAAGGATTACGCCACGGTTCAGGATATCGGTACACCAGAGGTGAATGATCCGGATGCGAAGATAACCAACGACGCGCCCAAGAACGGCAAATATCCGATCGGCGAGACCATAGTAACCTGGACCGCCACCAATGCAGCAGGCAGCACAGCGACCTGCGAGCAGCTGGTAGTGGTCAAGGATACAAGTGAATGCACCATGACAGCACCTTTGGAGGTCTGTGCCCTCTCAACGGGCAACCAGGCCTCTGTACCACCGTCAGATGGTGCTACCTATGCCTGGACTATCGATAACGGCGAGATAACCGCTGGCTCGGACACGTCTGCCGTCAACTGGACGGCCGGTGTGTCAGGAGCAACAGTCCTCGGTGTTACAGTGACCTATAAGGGTGACTGTGCATCCCTCTGCAGTGCAGTTGTTGAAGTCCTGGAATGCCAGCCGGATATGGATCAAGAGAATACGACCAATACAATCCAGGAGGACGTGATCCAAGAGAGTGAGACTGCCTGATCAATATTGGAATGGTTTAGGGAAGATATGGACGCGGTACTTCAATGTCCATATTCCTAAGTCCTCCCGTGAAGATGGGAGGACATTATTTTCAATTTTAATTTTCCAATTTCTAAATATATTATTTGCGGATATTGAGACGATATTGAGACTATTGCCAAACTCTCTCCCTGGTGGCGGCCGTATCGGATGCATGGAAAAAGGCCACTGAGGCCCTGACGAGAGGTGAAGAGAGGAGGACGGAGATCAGCTTCAGTGATCTCAAGGCGTCATCGATTCAATCTGTGGATGGCCTGAGCTCATATCGCCCTCAAAGACAACCACAACTGAGAATGCATTGATCCCGTCCCAGGATGCATGGCCAATGTAGCAGCTCTCTTCAGATGGTATGGACTGCAAGGGAGATCGAGGAGATCGTCTAGATCGGCACGGATATGGACCTGTCCGGCTAGCGTTCGAGCATCAGACGCACAGCGGCGAGCACTGTGCAGGCAGAAGGCCAGCCTGGAGATACCAAGACAGTGCAGAGCGATGTCTACCAAATTGGAAATTCAACTTACCTGAAGAGGTATGAAGGAAATTGGACTGCCACAATTTCACCTATATAGAGAGATTTTATGGGATCAGGAAAGATACAAATACAACCAAGCAATGAATATGGCTTAGGCCATCAATAGCTCTGAGGCGAAGATCATCGGCTCAGAGAGAATCGACGGCACCGATGCCTATAAGCTGAAGATATCGGCTGCTAGCTCGGACTATGAGAACTTATGCAATGCCGCCAGTGGCCTGGCCGATCAGTTGACCGGATAGCCCCAATTCATGCCATCCATCAACCGCACCGAATTCAATGAGAGCTTGGTGATGGAGAAGAGCGTTTGGATCTCCAAAGAAAATTATCTGCCAGTGAAGTACCAGAGCAAAATGAGCTTCAAGATGTCTCCTCGCATCATCGGTGCTCTGGACTCAAATACCAGTCTGATGAGGATGTTCAATCAATCTGTGCCGCTGGGGAATGTGTCCCTCTCATCCGAGAGCATAGAGATCTATTACGACTTTGACCGGCCGGTTGAGATCAGCCCGCCCCCGGAGGCACTCCGGACTCAACCAAATGCCTAGAGAGTGCAGACCCAGTGCGAGCGGAAGAGAACCGCACCTGCCCGGATTCATGAGCTCTGCCACTCCTATCGAGCAGCAGCGACCGAAGGATGGGCAACGTGGCAGTGGCTGCCAGCTGGGAGATTTACCTGCAGCCATTGTTGTTGATTTTATCGAGCCCGAACCCCGGTAGCATCCCCGAAACGGAGGTTATTTATATTTATGGCATTGTGAGCTACTGCCAGCTTTCTCTTACCCTGGTCCGATCTGCCGAATGGGTGAAGAAAGCGCGATGAAGGCGATGCAATGCGTCGGGATAAACTGGATATCTTAAGAGATATTCTCGCAATCTGCAGCAGAGGTCGGGTTAGGAAGACCGAAATCGTCTATGGATCAAATATGAATTTTGCCAAGATCTCCCGCTACATCGACTGGTTGATAGCCCACGATCTGTTAAAACAGGAGGGCCCATTTTACCTGATCACCCCAAGAGGGCTCTCTTTGCTGTCCGACCTCAATGAGATGATCAGCAAATAGTATTCGCATAGATATTGTGCAGAGATTTCGAGCCAGTTGCTCTAATTTTTGCCATACCTAAATCTAACACCTTCCATATCAACGACCCGGATATCGATGCTGATCTATGGCCGCAGATGCATCACGCAGCCCGCCAGCGGCATCGCAGTCTTTCAAGGAGGACTGTACAGTCACCCACACCCGAACTAGCTTCTATGGTAGTGACAGCTCATCTACACCGTCTCCGACGGCAATGGCGGAACTGACACCGCAACAGTCTACATCACCATGACCCCGGTCAACGATGCACCCAATGCAGTCGACGACTCAGCCAAAACCTGAGGACACACCAGTCACAAACCGACAACGGTGCAACGAGCTGTGGCGATGATATCAGCATCATCATCCGCACCTACAGGGCAACGGAAGACTGCGGCAACTGGGCAGAGTGCATCCAGACCATTACTCTGGAGTTCCTGCAGCCGGACTGCACCATTACCGTATCTGATAGTTCAGTCTGCGAGCACACAATGGGCAACACCGCCTCAGTTACTGCTGTCCCCGGAGCGACCTACACCTGGACCATCGAAAACGGCGATATAATCGGCCCCACCGATGAATACTCAATCACCTGGACTGCAGCTGAGTATGACCTGGGATCGACGATCATCCACGTGACGGTGACCTATTGTTAGCCTTCTATCTTAAATCACTCGTATGCGATCAGGCTGGTGTTCAGCTCCGGCTTCGCCAGGCGCAGCCTGTCCACAATATACCTCTTGGAGGCAAAGCCTTCGCTCCTCTCCACCGGGCTCCCGTTCTCAAAAACCAGCAGCGTGGGATAGCCGCTGACGTTGTACCTCTCCTCGACCAGGGAATTGTTTGGGCCGTGCATCATGCCAAAGACAGCCTGGTCCCCCAGCTCGACAGATAGCTCATGTACTGCCGCCTCCATCCTCTGGCAGGGATCGCACACCGGCTTGTTGACGTCCAGGACGGAGAACAGATACCTGGCCAGGGTCTCGTTTATGGTGCTGTCGTCCAGCTGCAGGACTGTACTGTCAACAGGCTGCGAATCACCATGATCTGCGCCCATGGCCGGTGTTGTGGCTGGTAGGGCGAGCAAGGCGCTCGCTATGAGATAGATGGTTATTATTCGCTTTATGCTGATATTGATATGGGCACTATCTGGAAATCAAGTGAAATTAGTTTTTTTTTCTTGCGGTCAAACAGCGCACCCCGCTGCAAGCAGCGGGGCATGTTCGCGCCGTTTGCCTTCATTCGAAATCCAGCAAATTCATTTGTTTATAGGCTTCCTTTTCTTCAGGCGTTCCTTGCGTTTCAACGTAATTCCGTATGGGTCCGCCATAACACCATCGCCTACAGTTCCGACATAACCCCCATCGCTCCAAAATTCCCCACCCCAAAGCTGCTTTTTCACTTCTTTGAATTTTTTAAAAAGTTCTCTTGCGGTAATACTCTTTATAATTTGCATAATCTTTGAAGGCGAATATCTTGGCGCAGCGCCAACAAAGATGTGAACATGATCGCCATCAGTACCAATTGCATCGAAATCGAAATAATATCGTTCACCAATCTCACTGCATATGAATTTAATATAATTAATACGATCGCTGTCCTGAAGAACTTTCTTCTATATTTTATACTAAATACCATATGATATCGAATCTTATAAGCGCAATGGCTTGCCTTTTTAACTTCAATCATTTGGCATCGATTATGCCGCTTTCCTTAAGTCGGTTTCCTGACCATCCCAGCCGCAGCAAGCTGCGGGGTATTCATTTAAAAATAAAGAAACGCGATCCTTGATCTTACGACTTATAAAACATATTAAACAATTTGTATTCAAGCAACTTCTGTTCAATGCTTGTTTTCGAGGAAAATCGTTAATGTTTTTGGCATATTTTATTTCTGTTTGATGAGTGATTTTTAAGTACTAAATGAGAACTAAACATGTGCCTTGTCAAAAATTACCATCGCACTCGCAATGATTATATAGTCATATCAGTTAACCGAAGCAATTGTACCACAATCAAGCAACTCTGTGGCCGACGTCCATCGTCGACATTCCGGATAAAGGATAACAATCGTAATCTTAGAGGAGGGGTATGAGAAGGAATAAATCCAAGCAAATGTTAGCGGTAGCTATATTAATCACGCTTTTCTCCATCTCGGCGGGAGGGATCGAGACAATTGAACATTGTGACACAATGACAGTCAGCGGCCACAGCCTGGGGGATAACCACACCATTCCTCTCTTTGATCCAGCCCTGGGCAACCTGTTCCAGGTGGACATGACTCTTGATCTCGAGGTCGAACAGAACTACAGCCTTGAGAATACAGAGCCAGCAGGCCAGACCGCTGATGCTAGGTCTGAATCCATTCTTCAGGTTACTTTGCCCGATGAGAGCACAGTCTCAGTCAACGCATCAAGCTCTGTCAGCGAGGAGCTGGCTCCCTACGACGGCCAGACTGATTTTGAGGGCTCATCAGGCAAGACCATCGAGGGCGTAGAATCCCGCGGCTCTAAGGATATGCAGAAACTGAGGATTTCAGACTTTGTCGCCTCGGTCCAGAACGAGACTATCTCTCTTCCTGGGCGCATATCCATCAGGAGCGAGACCTCGGGCAACATTGCATTCAGCCTTTCAACCGTCGCCGAGTCAAATATCTGTGTGACCTACACATATGAGCCTAAAGGCTCCTAAAAAAAAGGTGACTGTAAATGAGAATGAAAATGAAACTGATATTATTTGCCGTACTTTTGGGGCTGATACTCTGCCAGGCGACTCCAGCCGTGGCGGAGCAGCAAGTCGGCCCAAGTTGTGATAATGTCTCAATGACAAAAACGAATTGGGTAGCAGGCTCAACGCCTGGAGTTGATCCCATAACCATCCAGCTCTTCAATTCCTCCTTGGGAGTGCTGAAGCGGGTTGAGATAAGTGTCCAGGCCTGCGTTGACCAGACTGCCAACTTTACAAATACAGCAAATGAGACTGTAGATCCAAATGATCCTGATACTTGGGTCTCCATAGATACTGGTGCCTATGTTGAAAGCACTCTGCTGGACGGCTCAAAGCTTAGAGCTACTTCAGCCACGCATTCTGAGCCATACGTAGAAGTCAATGAAACTATTCAAATTATTCAGGACAACGAATGCAAATCTGAATCAGCTACTATTAATGATCAGGCCAGACTTGCAGATTATATCGCATCAGCTGGAGTAACGACCAAGACTCTACCAACCAGAGCCAGTGGCTTTACTTGGATGGATGGTTCAGGTAACCTTGAGTACGCAGTCTCTACCAAAGCGAGTGCAGAGGTCTGCGTTACCTACTACTACGAGCCATGCGATGATGGCAATGTCTGCAATGGTATCGAGACATCAAATGGCATAGCCTGCACCGCCGGAATACCATTAGCATGCGATGACAGCAACAAGTGTACTGCAGACTCATGTGACCCAGCTACTGGCTGTGTCAATACAGACATAAGCGCAAGCTGCGATGACCAGAACAAGTGTACTGCAGACTCCTGCGATCCAGCTATCGGCTGTGTCAATGCAGACATAAGCGCAAGCTGCGATGACAACAATGCCTGTACCACAGACTCCTGCGACCCAGCTACCGGCTGTGCATACGAACCAGTGTACTGCGCTGATAGTGATATGTGTACAATAGACGAATGCGATCCAGCTATTGGCTGCACGCACGAAGAAGTGGATTGCGACGACAGCAATGAATGCACTGCAGACTCCTGTGATCCAGCAACCGGCTGTATATCAACGCCGATAACCTGCAACGACAACGATCTCTGCACCATTGATAGCTGCGATCCAGCAACCGGCTGCATCTACACACCAGTCGACTGCGATGACGGAGATGATTGCACTGAGGACTATTGCGATCCGAATACAGGCGGATGTGTGCATGAGTACATATGCGTATCCTGCGAGACCGCCATGGCCAACTGGGGAATGGATGATCCGGCCTATCCCGATGTTGGGGCCCCAGGGCACGTGAATGACGGATTCCTCAAGAACGCCAGGTGGGGCTGGTACACAATAGTGGATCGCTCTGCTCTGGAGGCTGGAATTACCAGCGACGTATGGGCAGCGGCAGGCAACAATGACCTTTCCAATGCTTACAGGGTAGGCACTGTGACCATCTCAGTGGATAGCAGCGGCTATTTGGATTGGAATTTTGTCCCCAGCGACGAGTACAGCTGCAGCGATGACAGCGATATACACGTCTATGTGAGCAATCAAAAGAATAGTAAGAATGGATTTGGCCTGTGGTACCAGCAGCCACAAACGATTTCTCTGAACTCTGGAGACGTTTACGTCGCCTTCCACGACGGCTCAATGTGCTGCAATTTCCATTAGAGAGTGGCAGAGATATGATCAGGAGGATATAGAGAAAAATATGAGAAGAGCAATCAGCACAGTTAGATCAGCTAAAGTGGCATATTCTCTCTATGGAGAGGATGCCTCTTTATCTTTTTTTAAAGTAGCTCGATTCGGTCTCTAGCTTTTTATCTCTAGTCACTCGCTGAAGGTAGCGCGGTTTATATCCAGGTCTTTTTTCATGGTGTGAAGACTATCTACAATGTACTTCTTTGATGCAAATCCTGTACTCTTATCAATGAGGGTCCCGTTATCAAACACCAGTAGCGTGGGATAGCCAGTGACGTTATACCTCTCCTCGGTTAGAGGATTGTCAGGGCCGTGCATCATTCCAAAGACAGCCTGGTCCCCCAGCTCGACTGATAGCTCATGGACTGCCGTCTCCATCCTCTGGCAGGGATTGCATAGCGGCTTGTAGACGTCCAGGACGAAGAACGGATACCTGGCCAGGGTCTCGTTTATGGTGCTGTCGTCCAGCTGCAGGACGGCACTGTCGACGGGCTGTGAATCATAATCTGCGGCCATAGCCGGGTTTGTGGCCGATAGGGCAAGCAAGGCGCTCGCTATAAGATAGACGGTTATTATTCGCTTTATGCTGATATTGATCTGCATAATATCCCCTCTGGTCCAGTTCTATTTTCTTATCAATGAGAAGAGTGGTATTAAAGTCTAACCTAAAAGGAGATTAACCTTAAAAAGATCATGACCGGAGGGGCCGCGGCCTGTCCCGCGAGGGACGCGCTACGGGCAGCAGCCCTCCAGCCTACGATTCTGGCTAGGCAGTCGAGTACATCGTCGCCATCCGGCTCTGGTTCAATTCCTGTGAGCAGAACTCTGGCTGCTCCACAAAGCCGCAGCAGAGAAGCTCCTTCAACGCCTCGGGGCTGCGTGCGTTGGTGGTATTGGTGGCGAAGTGAGACTCCCTCACAATCTCCTCGTTCATGACCATGGTCGGAGAGCCTGATATCTTGAATTTCTCTGCAATATCGAAGTCCTCCTGGGCATAGCCCACGCCTCGGGCGGAGCCGTTGGTGCATGATTCAAGCTTATCCGTGTCTATCGAAGTCGATTGCAGGCACTCGAAAGTACTGCCCTCCCTCATGTAACAGCGCAAGTAGTCCCAGTACTTGTCAGGCTGCTCCTCTCTGATGCATATCTGGCGCAGGTTCTCCTGGGCCTCCACATCGCCGTGCATGGACACTATGGTATTGTTCTCTGCATCCACGGACCCTATGTATCTCACTTTCAGGTACTTTTCAGTACCCTTTGCTTCGTTGATGACATCGGCCATGATCCTCTGCATCTGCAGGCCGAATGGACATCTGGACACAACAAACGCCTCCAGGAGTGGCTGATCTGACTTATTCATCTTGGCGCATGCTTCCTGTGGCGTCAGCTTGAGCTGAGAGAGGGGGAGGGACACTTTGCTCAGGTTCAAATCGGGATATATCTCCTTGAGCTTTGTCACTATTACGGCCTTATTCTTGTTGCCCTTCACCATTCCCGCGAGCTTGCCATCCTTGAATATGAGGGTAGAGGGCACGCCAGTTATATTGTATTTTTCCCTTGTCTCTATGTTCGGCCTTGTATTTATCATGGCAAATGCAGCCTGGCCCTCCAGCTCACCTGTCAGCTCTGATACTGTGGCATTGAAGAGTTCACAATAGTGGCATGAATCAGTAAATCCTACCACTACCAGCAAAGGCTGATACTGAGATATGGCTGAATCCATGGTTGCATCATCTACCAGCATTGCCTGATCTGGATTCTTCGTGCCCAGCTTGATCAAGGGTATGCATTTTTCCGAGGTATTCTGCTCTGCCCCGGCCTCTGGTGTGTCAGAACCTGGCTTATTCTCAGATTCACTGGGGGATCTGGCAGATTCTGATAGCTTCACTCTGCTGGTGTCCAGGGAAGGTTCGATCTCCTCCAGCGACGCCAAAAGCTCTGACTTGCTGGTGTTGCCGCTTATCCTATTCACCAAAACGCCCTCGTCGAATATGAGTAGAGTGGGATACTTGGAGATCTTATAATCTTTGACTGTCCTGCTATTTCCTTTATCTTTGACGTTCATCCTTCCGAACTGTACCTGTTCTCCAAGCTCATCCGAAAGCTCTCTGGTGATATTGCTAACGAAATTGCATGGACCGCAGCCAGGATAGTAGAAGTCCAAGACGGATGGAGAGCTGCTGTTTAAGAAAGGAGCAACGCTGGCGTCCGTCAAGTCCTGTACGTCTTTTGAGGTATCCTGAAGGGATGTGGAATTCGATGGACTTGCATTGTTTGCAGGAACGAATCTCACCACCGTCGCAGATATTGCCAAAATGGCAACGACGGCGATTATAGCAATTTTGTGGCTCCTCTGTAGAGGCATGGTATTACGGGAGAACTTACGAATATATCAGCATTTCCGAAGTGAACCTCATGCCGGAGGGAATCTATTTATTGTAGATTGGGCAGAAGTTCAGTTCTCAGGCACTCATCCGATCTAGCCCAGATGATAAAGACAAAGGCAGCTTTATGAGGCGAGATAAGCTGGGTATATTGAGGTATATACTCATGATATGCGGCAGGGAAAGGGCTAGAAAGACCGAGATAGCCTATAAATCTAATATAAATTTTACCAAATTATCTAGTTATCTCAACTGGCTGGTGGCACATGGATTTTTAGAGATAGAGGGATCTTTCTTGAGATCACACCCGCTGGCCTTTCCTTGCTCTCCAGCCTGGAAGAGATCGAGCTTTAGATTTTTTTACTCTCTAAATCCTTTATACCCTTTAAACCCGCTCTCAATGTTAGTCGAACAAGAAGATTTATATGGGAATATTGGTACTTTGCCAATGATAGAGGAAATCTCCGGGAAATAACTGAACAAAAGCTGGCGATACGTTGGAACTGGATGAAGTCGACAGGGCGATTCTATATAACCTCCGGCAAAACAGCCGCATAAGCCTGCAGGAGATATCCAGAAATTCGGGCATTCCTGACGCCACAGTTCAGTTCAGGCTGAAACGCATGAAATCCCAGGGGGTCATTGAAAAGTTCACCATCATCGCCAGCCCAGCTGCAACCGGTTATACGGTCACTGCTATTATGCTCGCCCGGACGGATTCAGAGAGCCACGATAGGACGGTTGAGGCTCTGGTCGGGATTCCCCAGATAACTGAGGTCTATGGGATACTGGGTGAGTACGACCTTTTTCTCAAGGTCTGGTCCAGGAGCCTGGATGAGCTGAAGACCATCATCAACGACCGCATT
>JAXDAR010000120.1:0-6419 GCA_034679645.1 Methanothrix sp.
AGGGCTGTCCTGCCCTCAACAGTGCTCTCGAAGGCATGAGGCTGGCAGTCGATCATCTTCGCCAGCTCTGCCTGCTTTTGAGCGATCTTGGGCTCGATTCCCAGGGTCAGCCAGAAGACGCCGCCCGAGAAATGGCTCTGGACTTCTTCATCCCTGGCGGCTGCCGCAGCCAGGACCGACTTGCCTATTCCGCCCATGCCAAATACGCCCAGCTTCGGAGAGGTTACGGTTGCGGCCAGGTGCACATTCCTGGACGAGGTTATGGCAGTGGTCGAATGTTCGCTTGAGATCAGAGCATCCTTGAGCCCTTTCAGATCTGATGGGCGGGGAAGGAAGTTGGCGGGGAGCTCGGGAACGCCCACAACCAGGCGACATTTCCTTGGGCTTTCGATATGGGGAACTATGGCCTCGATCGGTATGGCGGCGCCTATCTGAGCATCTCGGTGAAGCGCTCCTCCCTGATAATCGATCATACCCACAATGCCCCTCTGGCTGGAGGAAAATACGGGCGATCCACTCCTACCCGGTTTTATGGAGTCGGGCCTGGTCTGCAATTGCAGTCGGGCTCTATTTTCAAGATTTGTGTTGGCAATAATATGGCCATCGATCTCATTTGCCCCAAAGCCGGCCACGCTTGTCTCTTCGCTGTATCTCTTGATAGAAAAGAGCATTTCTCTCTATTCCAGGGTCTGAGCAGATTTGCGTCAAATGACTCCAGCCTTCTGGATGTCTTGAGTATTGCTATGTCGTCCGGTAGGGGTTGAGCTCTCAGCAGTATGGCCTTCTGCCAGCCACCCTCCCATGCATCATTCTTGATCCAGTAGGTCTTATTTCTCCGGGGCTTTTGGCCATCTGGCACAAGCACATGGTAGCAGGTGGCGACCTCATCCTCTGAGATATAGAAACCAGTTCCGTTGCCGTTCTCGCCGTCCCTGGAGACCTCAACCACAATCGCCTCCAGGATTTCAGTATCCTTCATTCAGGCCTGGTCCACTTCAGGGTTACCTCGAAGGTCGCTTCACTCTCTCCTTTGGCAAATAACAGATTTGTGCCCAGACCGAGCTTCAGCCCGAACTTCATAGTGTACTCGTTGGGCCGGGCCTTCTCATCGATCTTATGCAGGCCCTGATATGCATTCTCCGAGGTCTCCTTGACCAGGGCCATTATATCCTCGATTCTCTTCTCCAGGCTTGCCGTCGTCTGATCTTTTGACACCCTGCCTGCAACTGGACCCTGGATCTCATAGATAATCTCCCCACCCGAGGCGGTAATGATCTTTCCATATTGCGCCATTCAGACCGTCCTTGCTGTCAATAATAAATAATCAGGAGTCAAGCCAAATAAGCTTTTTCTACTAGATTAAATGGAAAATGCCACTCTTGCACCGGTGCTCCGCTTGACACCAAGGGAGCTATGTTTATTATAGTTGGGCTGGCCACCGCGGGAATATTTCCAGGAGCATAATTATTCAATTCGGTCAGTTTCACCAGATAAAAGAATTACGAAATCCGTCTCAGATAAGAGATGACATCCTGCTCTGCTTGAAGGATGCCATCTCTTCTGAGCCTAGATCTCTGTCATTTAGGGAAATTCCTCAATCCGGTATATCACCCCTATCAATGATCACAGGCATCACCTATGCCATCACCATCGGAATCGGCTTGGTCGGGGTTGGGGATATTTAAACAGTTATCATCTATATTATATATATTATCCCCATCAAGGTCCAAATCGCACTCATCACCCATGCCATCACTATCGGAATCAGCCTGGTCAGGATTAGGATAATATAAACAGTTGTCTATTGAATTAGGTATACCATCGTCATCATAATCCAGATAATCATGATCACAGGCATCACCTAAGCCATCAACATCTGAATCTACCTGGTCGGGATTAGAGACCCAATAGCAGTTGTCTCTTGAATTGGGTATACCATCGCCATCTTCATCCATTGTATCCCAATCACAGGCATCACCTTCCCCATCACTATCTGAATCAGATTGGTCGGGATTAGGAGTCCATAGACAGTTATCTTCAGAATTAATTATGCTATCAGCATCGTAATCCATAGTATCCCAATCACATGCATCACCTTCACCATCATCGTTGGAATCTGCCTGGTCGGGATTAGGAGTCCATATGCAGTTGTCTTCACCATTAATTACACCGTCACCATCATCATCCTTATTATCCCAATCGCAAACATCCCCTTCACCGTCATCGTTGGAGTCAGCCTGGTCAGGATTATACTCCGTCGGACAGTTGTCTTCAAAATTGATTATGCCGTCACCATCTCCATCCATACTATCCCAATCGCAAATATCCCCTTCGCCGTCATCGTTGAAATCAGCCTGGTCAGGATTAGCAGCCCATGGGCAGTTATCTTCACCATTAATTACACCGTCACCATCTTCATCCCTAAGGTCCCAATCGCAGACATCCCCTTCGCCGTCATCGTTGGAATCAGCCTGGTCTGGATTGAAATCAAATGGACAGTTGTCTTCAAAATTGATTAAACCGTCACCATCTTCATCCATATTATCCCAATCGCAGACATCCCCTTCGCCGTCATCGTTGAAATCAGCCTGGTCTGGATTAGCAGTCCCTGGGCAGTTATCTTCCGAATTAATTACACCATCACCATCTTCATCCATAAGGTCCCAATCGCATGCATCACCTGCACCATCACCATCCGAATCAAGCTGGTCGGAATTAGGGACATTGTAGCAATTATCTTTAGAATTAATTACACCATCACCATCGTCATCCAGAGCATCCCAATCGCAGGCATCGCCTACACCATCACCATCCGAATCAAGCTGGTCGGAATTAGGGATTTTGTAGCAGTTATCTTTAGAATTAATTACACCGTCACCATCTTCATCCATAGTATCCCAATCGCAGGCATCACCTTCCCCATCACTGTTAGAATCAACCTGGTCAGGATTATAATGCCACGGGCAGTTATCCTCACTATTTAGTATACCATCGGCATCGTAATCCTCACAATCTTCATCACAGGCATCACCTATACCATCACCATCGGAATCAAGCTGGTTGGGATTAAAGGCATAGCAGCAATTATCTTCAGCATTAATTACCCCGTCGTCATCGTTATCCATCGTATCCCAATCACATGCATCACCTTCACCATCCCCATTGGAATCCGTCTGGTCGGGATTGGAGTCCCACGGGCAGTTATCTTCAGCATTAATTATATCGTCACCATCCCAGTCCATAGTATCCCAATCGCATGCATCACCTTCCCCATCACTGTTAGAATCAACCTGGTCAGGATTATAATGCCATGGACAGTTATCTTCAGAATTAGGTATACCATCGATATCGGTATCTATATTATCCTCATCACAGGCATCACCTAAACCATCACCATCCGAATCAAGCTGGTTGGGATTAAAGGCATAGCAGCAGTTATCTTCAGCATTAATTACATCGTCACCATCCCAGTCCATAGTATCCCAATCACAGGCATCACCTTCACCATCCCCGTTGGAATCTGCCTGGTCTGGATTGAAATCAAATGGACAGTTATCTTCAGAATTAGGTATACCATCGATATCGGAATCCATAGTATCCTCATCACAGACATCACCTATGTCATCAGCATCGGAATCCGTCTGGTCAGGATTAATAGTCCACAGACAGTTATCTTCAGAATTAGGTACCCCATCGCCATCGTAATCCATAGAATCCCAATCGCATGCATCACCTACACCGTCGCTATCTGAATCTGCCTGGTCGGGATTATGAGTTACGGGACAATTATCTTCAGAATTAGGAATACCATCGATGTCGTCATCCGCATCATCTCCCTCACAGACATCACCTATACCATCATCATCTGAATCGGCTTGGTCTTGATTAGCGTCAAAAGGACAGTTATCATCTGCATCGCTTATACCGTCTCCATCGTTGTCATAGAGACATTCCCCATGGATGCATACATTATCATCTGAACAGGTTATTTCACAATCACCGCAGTTCTGGCTATCATTCCAGGTGTTAACACAATCCCCTCCGCAGCATTTATAGCCCTCCATTTGGGGGCATAATACTGGTTCGGATGTGCATACTCCACCTGTGCAATTTTCAATGGTGCAGGGATCATCGTCATCAGGGCACTGACCTTGCAGTCCCCAACACTCTGAGTTGCATGATTTCTCTTCTTCAGTAGACCAGGAGTTGAGGCATGCTGCATTTATGCACCTCCACACGTTGCCATCTTTTATGACATCATAACCACAACAAGGACAGGTCAATCCTTTGTCATCGATGCCCGGTTCACCCTTATTTTTGTCTTGCTTGCATGACCCTGGAAAACCCAGAAGCAGCAATACTATCAGCATACTGACTACTATTAAATTGAGTTGCTTTGGATTTATTAACATGAGCTTTACACCCATTAAAGAATATATGTATATCGACTATTAATCATTAATTATTGATAATTTTTCGACTGATATATCACTGTCATCCTTTCCTTCAGTAGGTCGTAACAGAGGCCATGTCCGGATGTTCCTTTGTCTATAGTCCCCAGATCCCGCATGAGAAATATGGAGAAGATAATACAGATGGAGACTGCTGGCGAGCCCAGCCATCCGTTCTTGCCGAACATATCCCGGATGGCCTCTATGGCCGACCAATAGTCATTTTAAGGGGATAGGGCCATTAATGCCGACTGGCAGGAGGCCCGTTTTCAGCTTCAGAGCAACCAGATAAACATAAAGATTGGAGAAAGGGTTCTCTTCTGCTTATGCATACGCCAGCGCCAGCATCCCCTCCAGCCTCTCCAGCTTCTCCCCCGGATCCCGGTTCTGCTCATGCACCCAGGATTGCAGCCTCTTTACCGCCCTGCCGTCGTCAATTATCTCTCCCGCTCTCCCCACTCCCTCTAACAGATCCGGGCAGCGATCGGTGATGCACAGCAGCGGGGCGGCATTCAGGCAGACGATATCCCTCCTCGGGCCCCGGTCCCGGCCGGAGAGGACCTCCAGCAGCCTGATCGCCTCCGCCTCTCTGTCTCCCTGGAGCAGCAGGGCCTGCTCATCCCCCTTCTCCAGGCCCAGGTCGCAGGTATATAGGGCATACTCCCTGATCTCGCCATCCTCATCCAGCTCCGCCACATCTGTCCTCCCCAGAGTGGAGAGCTCATCCATCCCTCGCAGGTCGTCCCCGCTGCGGCCGTGCACCACAAAGGCCCTCCTGTAGCCGATCTCCCTCATCGCCCGCGCCACGGGCAGAACCATTTCTTTGCTATAGACACCGCGGACGCCGTAGGCGGGCAGAGCGGGATTGGCCAGGGAGCCGGCGATGTTCAGGACGGTGCCGAACCTGATCTGAGATAGGATTCTGCCGAGGGCAGAAGGGTGAACCTTGCCGCTCATGCCGTTGAAGATGCCGATGCCTGCTCTTTCGATGCTCTTTTTCACCAGTTCCACATCGCAGTCTACGTCTATCCCCAGCACCTCCAGAATATCCACTGTGCCGCAGCGGGAGGTTATCGCCCGGCTGCCGTGCTTGGCCATGTTGATGCCGCCTGCCGCAGCCACAATCGAGGCGGCAGTGCTGATGTTGAAGGTCTTGATCGAGTCCATGCCCGTGCCGCAGTTCTCCGCCAGCGGCCCCTGGACACTTGGCTGGACCTTCAATGTATCCACCTCATATATCGCCTCCCAGATGCCGGCGATCTCCTCCGCGGTGCCGCCTTTGGCGGTGATGGCAGCCAGAAACGCCCCTTGCTGCAGATCAGGCTGCAGGTCTTTCAGGATCTGGCGGAACAGCTCAAAGGCTTCGCCTCTGGTGAGGCTATTGCCTTTGATCAGAGCGTCAACCTTTCTTCCAAAATGCTTCAGGCTCTCTTCCGACATTCCGTTTCCCATATCCATTGACTTTATCATCCCTTCCCGCCTCGCAAACGTCATTCAGATGATATTTTTTTAAAATTATTCAAAAACAATATCAAACTTCATTATTTTTCAACCGCTGCCAGCTCTAAATCGAACAGACCACCGACTTCAATCCCTCTCGCCTGGAGGAGTGATCGAATGCCTCCCGGATCCGGGACAGATCAGTTCTTTTGGTGATGATCCAGTCTGCCTTTATCCGCCCGGATTCCAGCAGGCGGGCAGCCGTTCGGTTATGTCGGCTGCTGCAGCCGTACGAGCCGGTCACCGTCTGCTCGAGGTAGTGCATCGAGCGCAGGTCGAGCGTCTCCTGGTACTCTCCCGGCCCGGGTCCGGAGAATATGCAGATCCTGCCCCCGGGGGCAAGCAGCCTCATCTGCCTCTGGCTGATCTTCACCTCGGGAGTAGCAGTCAGGATGACGTCTACGCCCCGGCCATCGGTCTCGCTCATAATGGTGCTCTCCGCCTCTTTGAAGAGATCCCGGCAATCAG
>JAXDAR010000121.1:0-2750 GCA_034679645.1 Methanothrix sp.
CGGCCTTGAAGCTCTCAATCCAGTCCCTGGCGAATTCCCCGCTCACGCTCTGGAATTCAGGAGCATTCTGGGAGCTGCAGACGGCTACAAGGCTCATGAGCAGGCACAAAGCAATGAGGATTGAGGCTGTAGCAGCGACAGAGGTACGATTTGCAGCCCCAAATATGGAGGGCATTGTAGCAGGAAATACAGCAGCGACGTTGCTAGGATCCTGGTCAGGGACTTTGACGGGAGTTTTTCTCATTTTGATCATATGGATGCAAATGGATCGATGAATTGGCAGGCTAAAAGCCTTTTCGCCAATTATGGCTCTTCCCCATTATTCGATCTTCCTGGCAGCGACCTCTATCGCCCGGATGACGCTATCCTGAGGTATGATGGTGGCCACCGGGATGGTGAGAAGCTTCTCCACCGTTGGGCTGACGATGGGAGCACAGACCAGGGCCGAGGCTCCATCCCTCTCCGCCCTCACCGCAGCGATTATTGCTTCTTCGATGTTGGTTGCCGAGTACTCTCTCAGTGTCAGCATCCGCTCGCCTATCTTCATCTTCTTCTCGCTGATCTTATCCAGGACCGGTCGGGCAGCGATGATGGCTATGAAGTCCCCACCGGAACCCTCCAGCTGGCGGATGGTCTTGACAATCTGGCGCAAAGTGGTGATATTCGGCTCTCTGTGGCCGGAAAGGATCTTATAAAGGGTGCTCTGGGGAATCTCAGAGATCCGGGAAAACTCGCGAGCAGAGAGCCCCAGCTCCCCGATGACCTCTTTCAGAGTATCACGCAGGCTCTCATCCGACTGGAAGGCAGACCTCATTACTCTTTCCACATTTGGCATACTATTGGGAATGCACCAGCTTGTATTTGTACTTTTAGGATAATAACGATCTTTAGATTGAATCAAAAGAAGAAAGATGATATAGGATCTTGATAGCGTTATCGGCAGAGGCATAACCTAAACGTGCCCGCGATGGTAATATCTTGTACAAAAAGGATAAAATTTGGCCCCAAACAGAAAATTTTATAAGGCCCATGGAGAAGGTATACCTCATGGGAGAATATCAGCTCAGATGCGTGAGCGATGGATCGGTGCAGCCTCCATATTCCCTGAGCTGCCCCCATGATAACTCGCTATTGCGGGCGGATTATAAATCCCTCCAGTTGGAGATAAAGAGACTTCCCGGCATCTGGCGGTTCATAGACTGGCTTCCGGTTAAGGGGATCATAGAAAAGGCAACAGGGAGGCCGGTGACCTATAAAAGCCAGGCTCTGGCTCGGGAGTTGGATCTGGAGAACCTTTACATCAGCTTCAACGGATACTGGCCGGAGAAGGAGGCAAGGATGCCTACCTGCAGCTTCAAAGACCTGGAAGCTCCGCCCACCATGCAGATGCTTCTGGATAGAAAGGACAATTCATCATTGGTCGTGGCCTCAGCAGGAAACACCGCCCGCGCATTTGCCCATATCGCCTCTTTGACTGGCCAGAAGCTGGTTTTATTTGTTCCGGAAAAAGCTCTGGAAAGAATGTGGACGATTGTACCACCAGGTAGGATAACCCTGATCGCAGTCAAGGGTGATTATCTCGATGCCATCCAGATTGCAGAGAAGGTGCAATCCCGGAAGGGTTTCACCCCTGAGGGCGGGGCGAGGAACATCGGCCGCAGGGATGGCATGGGAACGGTGATGCTGGACGCTGCAGTAACCCTGGGACGAACGCCAGACCAATATTTTCAGGCAGTGGGAAGCGGCACGGGAGGCATATCCGCCTGGGAGGCCAGCTTGCGGCTGAGAAATGATGGCCGCTTCCGCCCGGAGCTTCCTATTCCCAGGCTCCATCTGGCCCAGAATATCCCCAACGCCCCTATCTACTATGCCTGGCGGGACCTCAAGGCTGAGCCATATCAGGAGGAGATGTTCGATGATGTCCTGTTCAACCGCAAGCCGCCATTGGACATGCCGGGCGGAGTCAGAGATGCCCTGAGGGCCACTAAGGGCATGGTCTACGGGATCACCGATAAAGAGGCAAGCGAAGCCAGGGACCTCTTCGAGCAGTCTGAGGAGATAGATATCCTCAATGCCCCGGCAGTTGCTGTGGCCGCGCTGAAAAAGGCGGTAGAAGCGAAGAGCATCTCTACTAAAGATATAATACTTCTCAATATAACCGGTGGCGGCATGGCCAGGCTGAAAGAGGATCAGCCCTGTCAGATGTTGCAGCCGGATGTTGCAGTCTCCTCCTGGGAGGATGCAGTGGCATTTTTGGAGGACGGATCATGAGCCAAATTATGAGCCAAATTATGAGTCAGAATGTGAGTCAGACCATAAGTCAAATAGCGATAGCTGATCAGCCGGTGGACGCTGCAATAAGACAGGCAACAGCCCAAACCAAAGGTCAAAATGCAATTCATAAGGAAAACCAGCCCCTGACTCTTACTGTTCGGGGTGGTGTGGACAAGAACGGCAACCAGGATCTCGTCTCTGAGATCGAGATTTCCCGAGGCGAGATCATAGGAATCGTGGGTCCCACGGGCTCAGGCAAGAGCACTCTTATCGCCGATATTGAGCAGTTCGCCCTGGGAGACACTCCCTCCGGCAGGAGCATTCTGATCAACGGCCTAGTGCCGAAAAACGAGCAGCGCTATGACCCCAGAAAGAAGCTGGTAGCCCAGCTCTCCCAGAATATGCATTTCCTGGCGGACATGCAGGTGGGAGAGTTTTTGCGGATGCATGCCAAGTCCCGTGGAAAGGATCCGCAT
>JAXDAR010000122.1:0-12096 GCA_034679645.1 Methanothrix sp.
ATTCACCCCGGTATTCATCCAATCAGGTTGATCATCAATGTCTGGATACTGGGACCCACATATTGAGCGCATGCCCCTGGAGGACTTGCATTCCCTTCAGGAGGACAGGCTCAAGTCCGTAGTTCGCTACGTCTACGACCACTCCGCTTTCTACCGGCAGAGGTTCAAAGAGGCGGGTGTAGTGCCGGAGGATATCAAGACCCTGGCTGATGTGACCAAGCTGCCCTTCACCAGGAAAGCAGACCTGCGAGACAACTACCCCACAGGCATGTTCAGCGCCCCCAAGAGCCAGGTGGTGCGCTACCACGTATCCAGTGGCACCACCGGCAAGCCCACAGTGGTCGGTTACACCAGGGGTGACATCGAGACCTGGTCAGAGTCCCTGGCCAGGGCCCTGACCTCCTTAGGATTAGGCAGGGACGATGTGGTCCAGGTGGGGTACGGCTACGGCCTATTCACCGGCGGCCTGGGGCTGCATTACGGTGCAGAGCGCATCGGCGCTGCCGTTCTGCCCGCAGGCACGGGCAACACCGAGCGCCAGATCGAGCTGATGCAGGACCTGGGCACCACCGCCATCGCCTGCACCCCATCATACTTCCTGCACATGATGGAAGTGGCAGAGAAGATGGGCGTCTCCATCAGGAATGATACCCAACTCAAGGTGGGAATATTCGGGGCGGAGCCCTGGTCTCTTGAAACCCGCAAGAGAATCGAGGCCAATACGGGAATCAATGCCTACGACATTTATGGGACGAGCGAGATCTCAGGTCCTCTTTTCACCGAGTGCCAGGCGAAAAACGGCATTCATGTCTGGGGAGATATACTCCTCACTGAGGTTATAGATCCAGAGACCGGCGAGCCGGTCGCCGAGGGAGAGAGAGGAGAGCTGGTGTTCACCACCCTGCACAAGTTCGCCCTGCCCCTCATCCGCTACAGAATTGGTGACCTCTCCGTAATGACAAATGAGGTCTGCGAGTGCGGCCGCACCCACCCGCGCATTATGAAAATCATGGGCCGGACGGACGATATGCTCATCATCCGGGGCATCAATGTCTTTCCCAGCCAGGTGGAGTCGGTGCTGATGAGAATTCCCGAGGTGGGAGATCACTGGGAGATAGTCGTGGACCGCAAGGGGCCTTTGGATATTATGACTGTGCGGGTGGAGCTGACCGAATCCGGCTTCTCCGATAAGATCGGCGACCTGATGAAGGTGGAGAATAAGGTTTCCAAGGAGCTGAAAGGGGTTCTGAACATAGCGGCAAAGGTGGAGCTGGTGGAGCCCGGCACCATTCCCCGTTCCATGGGCAAGGCTAAAAGAGTCACAGACAATAGAAAGATTTAGGATAATTTGAGGATAGAGTTGGGATATAGGTTACAATAAGTTTAAGATAAGGTTTAGGAGGCTATTACAGATGTCAGAGATAAAGCAGGTTTCACTCTTTGTGGAGAACCGGCCGGGAAGGACGGCCAAGGTCGCCAAGACGCTGTCCGATGCCGGGGTGAACATCCGTGCCCTTACCATTGCCGAGGCGGGCGATTTCGGGGTCATTCGCATGGTCTTGGACGACGCCGAGAAGGGGTATAAGGTTCTGAAGGAGAACGCCTTTACCGTCTCCATGACCGATGTCCTGGCAGTGGAGATGAAGGATCAGCCCGGAGGGCTCTATGAGATCGTCAATACCCTGGGAGAGAATAAGGTGAATGTGGATTACGCCTATGCCTTCGTCACCGCCAAGGCGCAGAGGGCCATGCTCATCCTCCGGGTGGATGACATCGCCAAGGCCAGGCAGGTCTTGAGCGAGAAGAATATCAAGATCGCCACCAAAGAGGAGATCCAGGCTATCTAGAGGCCTGGATTATATTTTTTCAGTTTTCATATTTCAACACAGTTTAACAAAATTTTTATAACAAGCTCACCAATAATAGGCAAGGAGTTTTGAATATGAAATCTTCTGCCATCTTTCTGGCCGCTGTCCTCATGCTGGCCTGTCTTGCTCTGCCGGTTTTTGCCCTGGAATCGAAGGTCTTGACGATCTCTGAAAAGAACCTGTCCATTGACCTGGGACCAGGCTTCCAAATCGATAGCAATGGACTTGATGCCAGCAATGAAGGAATGGTTTTCGACGAATTTCTCATCAACAATTCCGCAGAGCCCGGCTCCTCCGCCTTCGTATCCATACTGACCTTATACGACGAGATACTCACCATGATGAATCCGGAAGCTCTGTCTGAACTCTTTCTGATTGGAGGGGTGGAGGCGGCAAAAGAGAATGGCGATACAGAGATCAGCAAATGGACGGCTGTTGATAGCCGGGGCAGAAATGTCAGCGTTACTACTATGAAGACTGCGAATGAAGATGTTCAGATGCCCGATGGAATCTATAATATCTCTATCTGGAACCTGGATGGAACAACTTATGCTTTGCTGGTATCGACATTTGATGAATACAACACCACTCAAATAATCAAGACTTTGGTCGTACAATAACCATTGATCGATTCTTGACTATTTTTCCTCCAGTAGATAGCGAAATTGCCTGGATTGTCGCTTCATTCGCCTGAAAATTCACAGCAAGTTTTTTAAGCTTAGGCTACCCATATATTTAGCAGGTGATAGGAATGAAATTCTGTGAAATTAGCATTTCAATAGCCGCATTTCTCCTGACCCTGATGATTCTGGTCATGCCTGGATCGTCTCTAGAGACCTCTGTGCTGCTGACAACAGAACATAACCTGTCAATAGAGATGGGGCCAGAGTATCTGCTGGGCTCAAGATCAATGGTTCAATCCGACGACGGAAGCTCTTACCAGAAATTCGTCATCAATAATAGCAGCGATGGCAATGCAACGAATGCCACTTTCAGTATCTACTCCCTTTCCATATACAATGATGACCTGGCCGAAGTAAATTCCACCATATTATCGGAGTTCATGGAAGATACAATAGTTGGCATGATGAAGCTCATGGGGGAGAAACTGGTTGGAGAAGAGTCTCTAGAAACTAAAATGGGAGAGAATGTAACATTGTATTCATTCGTCAGTCCAAAATCCGAACTGAAACCGAATAAAGGAGCATACATAATGGCCTTTTGGCCCATTGATTCCAGAAATATGATAATGCTCTTGTCGAATCTGGATGATGCAACAAATAAACAGATAATTCAAACCCTGGAGGTTGAATCCACAAGATGCTAATTTAGCTTGAGATTTAGATGCATCTCAGCTCTGGCTGAGATTATCAAGCATAAAAGGGCAGGGGAAGAGGAGTTTGCTATCATGACTCCTTTTCATCCTGAATGCCCACCATTAATCTGGTCCGGCTTCAGCCGAACATCGCTCCCATGCCGGCCTCTGCCGCCTCCGCCTCTTCCCGGAAGGCCTTGAGCAGTGTCTCGCCTTCATCGCCCTTCAGCTCCTCAGCAGCGCTCTTGGCCAGGAGCTTTTTGGCCTCCTCTGCCAGCTCATCCCTGGCTTTGATGTACAGGCACATGCCCTCTTTATCAAGGCCCATAGCCTTGCACTCCCTCACGGTGGGTCCCAGGCGCTTCCAGAACTCCTCGTCCAGCATCTTCAGCATCTCTTTGCTCTTATCCAGGGGATAAACATAGACCAATTCCATCTCTTAAGACTCCTTTTAAATTATTCCGTGCTTTCTAAAGGTCTCTTTTGGCCTTCTTCAGCATCTCCGTGCACTCATCCATGAGCTCAGCGGCCCGGATTATGTCCTGAGCGGCCTGCTCGCTAACTCTTGAAACCTGAGCCGCTCTCTCTCGAAAAGAGGTGCTATGGCTCTGGTTGTGCTCTATCCAATGCTCCAGAAGGTGCTCTATCTCATGCCGGGTCAGGTCATGGCCCTTTGGATCGTGGGTATGATCGTGACTATGATCGTGATCGTGACTATGATCGTGGCTATGATCGGGGCTATGATCGGGGCTGTGCATAATAATTAACTCCTGATTTCAGGATGATCATTTCCCTCATTTTAATCTTGCCTTCCCTGCAAAGAAGGGGCAGGTCAGGCGATCAGACCACCTTCTCCAGCTCCTCCCGGCTCACCATATGCACTTCGATCATATGATGAGGATGATAGCGCATCTTCGCCTCCCGGATTCCCTCCGCCCCCATATCGCTCTCCCGGTTGATGTAGGTGTATCTTCCCGCCACTATCTTCGCCGTCTCGGCATTGATCGCCCGGTAGATTCCTTTGCAGTCAGGGAGGCCCTTCTCGAAGTGGACCAGGGCAGTATCCTCATTAAGCCCTTCAAAGATGGATATTGCCCCGACCTTTCCCTCTGCCCGGATGGCAATGCCCTCCAGCTCCAACTCCCGGTAGTGGTCCAGAGCAAAGCAGAGGGCATCCTTTTCCGATGCCAGATCCGGGTTTGAATCGCAGTCCTTCCACTCACACCATTGCTTCACAAAATCGTTTACCTCATCGATGTTATCCGGTCCTATCTTCTCGACCTGGGGGTTGCAGCTCTTCATGAACTGGTTGAGCTGGCGCCTGATGGTCGAATATCCTTTCCCGGGCAACTGGGCCAGGTCAGAGGCCAGATAGACATAGTCGAAGTACATCCTGGCAGGCTCAAACTGCAGCTCCGGGTACAGGCTCTTTATCCAATCATGTGTCTCCGGATCCAGGACCACAAAGGGCCTTGCCTCATAGCTTTTCAGGGCGAGAGCCATGACCTCATGGAGAAGATCGGGATTTTGCGGCCCGATGGGAGGACGGTAGCGGGTCTTGCCGGCGATGGTGCTGGAGAGGATCACACAGTCCTGGACGTATGCGTAGCGGTAGTTGGCATAATAATTCCAGCAGACCATATTGGTGAGGGTATTGTCGCTGTGCTTTTGAGGAAAGCGCCGGTAGTGCTGGACAAAAAAGTCCCTGTCCTCGAGCTGCACCGGCTTGAAGTCGTTAGAACTCAGCACCTTTTAGCCTCCCAGTCGAGGAGCATGGGCACGTGCCCCGGCATCTTACGAAATCCAAATGAATCATAAAAGTCCTCTTTCCCCGGCTCAGCGATCAGGCCCACCCAGGCGATTCCTCTCGACCGGCACTCCTCCAGGAGCTTATCCAGAATCATTCTCCCCACTCCATGAGATTGCCAATCTGGCAGGACCACCAGATCCTGAATATATCCATCTGAGACCCCATCCGAGATCACCCGGCCCATACCCACTGCTTTGCTGCTCCCTCTGTCAAATGCCACCGCAAAGAGAAAGCTCCCTTGAATCAGGTCATTGATGCGAGATGGGTCCATATAATCACTCCACCAGCCACCGGCCCGGTAAAGCTCCACTATATCCTCTTCCTTCCAGCAGCTAACGAATTCGATGGCAACACAATTGTTATTATCTAAAAAGCTTTTGTCTGGCAATGAGTCTACCCCTAATATTAAAGAAAAATTGATGAGGCTGAGGATATTGGGGTGATGGAACCAATTTTATTTTGCTCAAGCGTATATGTCTCCCCTCTCAACCTCTCTAGAGGCCTTCTTGCGCAGCTCCCTGGCCATTGATGAATAGTACTTCATGGTATCCGGAGTGACTGAAGGCCCGATCTCCTCTAAGGCGGCAAGGAAATGCTTCTGGCCGATCTTCCTGGCCCCCATATCCTCCCTTAGGGCCAGACGACCGGCCTTTCTGACCAGGGAAGCGATGTCTGCACCCGTATACTGATCCGTCTTTTCAAGCAGCTCTTCGATGTTGATATCCTCGGCCAGAGGCGACTTTTTCAGGTGCACCTGGAAGATCTTGCGCCGGGACTCGCGGTCAGGCACAGGCACCAGTATCAGCTCGTCGAACCTCCCCGGCCTGAGAAGAGCAGGATCGATGATATCCGGCCGGTTGGTCGCTCCAATCACCACCACGCCGTGCAGCTCCTCCAGGCCGTCCATCTCGCTCAACAGCTGGTTGACTATCCTCTCTGTGACATGGGGCTCGCCCATCGCTCCCCCTCTGATGGGGACCAGCGCATCCAATTCATCCAGGAATATGATGGAGGGGGCAACCTGCCTCGCCTTCCTGAAAATCTCCTCCACCCTTTTTTCGCTCTCCCCATACCACTTGGAGAGCAGAGCGCTCCCTTTGACGGTGATGAAGTTCGCCTCGCTCTCGTTGGCCACCGCTTTGGCCAGCATGGTCTTTCCTGTGCCCGGCGGGCCGTAGAGCAGAATTCCTTTGGGAGCATCGATCCCCAGGCGCAGGAAGCTCTCCGCATTGCGCAGAGGCCATTCCACCGCCTCCACCATCAGGTCCTTGACTCCTTCCAGGCCGCCTATGTCCTCCCAGCTCACATTGGGGACCTCAACCAGGATCTCTCGCATCGCCGAGGGCTGAACCTCCCTCAGGGCCGCCTCGAAGTCTCCCTTCTGCACTATTAGCCGGTCTAAGATCTCTTTGGGGATGGTGGGCTCGTCCAGATCGATCTCCGGCAGGATGCGCCGCAGGGCGTTCATCGCCGCCTCCCGGCCGACAGCGGCGATATCCGCTCCCACGAAGCCGTAGGTCTCTATTGCATAATCCTCCAGGACCACATCCTCATGCAGGGGCATGCCCCGGGTATGGATCTGGAAGATCTCCAGCCTTCCTTCCATGTCCGGGACGCCCAGTTCGATCTCCCGGTCGAACCTCCCCGGCCGGCGCAGGGCCAAGTCCAGGGCCTCAGGACGGTTGGTGGAGCCGATGACTATGACGTTCTTCCTCTCCTTCAGCCCGTCCATCAGTGACAGGAGCTGAGCCACCACCCTTCTTTCCACCTCTCCGGTGACATCTCCTCTCTTGGGGGCGATGGAGTCCAACTCGTCCAGGAAGATGATGGCGGGAGTGTTCTTCTCTGCCTCTTCGAACAGGTCTCTTAGAGCCTTCTCGCTCTCCCCGTAGTACTTGGACATGATCTCCGGGCCGTTGATGCTTATGAAGTAGGCATCGCTCTCATTGGCCACCGCCTTGGCCAGCATGGTCTTCCCCGTGCCGGGAGGGCCGTGCAGCAGAACACCTTTGGGCGGATCGATGCCCAGGCGGTCGAAGAGCTCGGGATGCTTCAGAGGGAGTTCTATCATCTCCCTAACCTTGGTTATCACCGGTTTCAGGCCGCCCACGTCCTCGTAGACCACTGAGGGCACAGAGCGTTCCGGCGTTTCCACCGCCTGGGGCAGGAGCTCAATGTCCGTACCCTCGGTGATCTTGACGATTCCTCCTGGGCTGGTGGAGACCACCCGGAGCTTTATCTCTCCCAGGCCAAAGGCCTGAGCGCCCAAAAAGCCCCGGAATATCTCCTCGAACATGGTCTCCCTGCCCAATGAGTCGGTAGGCGGCTTTCTCACGCTGGTGGTGGATATGACATCTCCCCTGATCAGCGGCCGGCCGTTGAAGACCTTGGTGAGGACATCGCCCGGGGCGAAGATCTGCATTCCCTGGGTGACGGGAGCCAGTGTCACATGCTTGGCCTCTTCCCAGGTTGCCCGCCTGACCTCAACATACTGGCCGATGCTCGTTCCTGCATTGGATCGGATCAGGCCGTCCATTCTGACCATGTCGATGCCCTGGTCCTGAGAATAGGCGCTCACAGCCAGAGCGGCGGTGGGTCGCGATCCGATTATCTCCACCACATCCAGGGGACGAATGCCGATCTTCTCCATGAACTCGTCGCCCATCCTGACAATGCCCTTTCCGACATCGCCCTGATTGGCCTCAGATGCCTTCAGCCTTACGGTTTCTCCTTCGGTCATGTCTCTTATGCACCTGCTTATATTATCAATATTGGGAGTCTATTTTTAAGTAGTTTGCTATCTGGAAAGGTCTCAGATCAAGAATAAGGCGAACTGATTTTTCGTGGAGGCGGCGAGCCGGTCCACCCGGGATGGTTTGGATGCATATCGTCGTGGCACCGCATTCGCCTACGAGCCTGTGAGAATGAAAGTTCGGCTGCAAAAAAAAGTTGCACTGTAACTGGTGCAGTAATCTGCCGAAAGGATTTCGCGCTAATATACGACCGGAACATGTTGCGGCACAAAGCCAAAGGCGAGAGGCGAGCAGTTGAAAAGCAATCGATTCTCCCCAAAAGCCGCTCGAAATATCGTTGGAGGACTTGAATGCGAAGAGGATGGTTCACATCATAGCATTTCTTATCACCGCCGTCTACTCCCTTAATCAATCCGGTGAATTTGCATGTTATCGCGGATATCAAATTGGCAGTCGACTCCTATGAAAGTTCTTTTTAAAAAAGCTTGGAATCAGTTAGGTGCAGACTCCGGCAGAGATCGATTCGGATTCAGCAGATCATATTAAAAAAATTTTAAAAACGATGGCTAGCGGTGATGGCTTTTCTTTTTCATAAGCCATAAGAATGCCAGCAAGCTTATCACAAATATCTTGATTTTTATAATCTTCTTTATGAGCCTCATCATGGTCTGACCACCCGATGGATATATTGGCGCTGAAACTATAAAGCTGTGATCTTTAGGCGATGAATCCAGGACGCATGCATTCAGAAAAATAAAATAATTATTATTTGATTTTTTACATCCTATCCATCATTTTCAATGCTTCTTCCATTGGTAATGCTGGATTCACGTGGGGGATGCCGAATTTTCTCGCGGGATGAGTTATCTTGAGGATCGCCTCTTCGTTTGGAGCATCGAATATTACCACAGTCATATGTCTGCCTATTAGCAGATATCTTCCCAGCACCTTTACATCGCTGGGGAACTTCATTTCCTTCCAGAGTTTTTTGGCCTCTTCAATTTTGTCCAGATCCCACTCAACCCACATCACAAACAGCATAGATCTACCTCCTATTGGATTATAATGACTATATATGATGGACTCGTATTTAAGAATTCGCCCGCAGTAGTTTCAGGATACTATCATCTCCAATGCGCCAAGTTCTTCCGGATTGCTGCCTGTTATCTTTCTTAGATCTCTTTTGCTGGCTTGACAACGACAGGTGATTTACGCGAGCTGCTTTGGATAGTCTAATCCCTGGAAGCCTGCTCTAAAGAGGCAAAGATCGCTATTCGGCTTTTATAGATTTGCGTATCAAAAGGTATATATTTGATTGTCGCTATCGTCAATATGGTGAATATCATGACAGCACTGAGTAGCCAAATTGCCAGAGGTTATTTTGGAATGGGTTTTAAGCCTCCGGTAACTGTCAATGTGAAAAGCGACAAGGATTTTTTCATCTACATCTGGGTCAGAAATTATCAGGACCTTATGGGCAACATAAGGATCTTCACTCCACCAAGCGATTTTACCGATAATGAATATGGTGAGCTTCCCACTCGCATGAAACATGACGACATTACTTTCCCAATTCCTGGACAAACCGCCCAGAATCTTGGCTGTATAGGTGCTCATGGAGGCGAGACTGTAGAGATCGAGAGCAGTGGCGCAACGCAGGCGATGTTCTTGACAGTGGTTACCGAGAATGGTGCCAATGTAGAAATGACCAAGCTCGATTGAAGAATGTGAACACTTCCACAATCCTGATCTCCTCCACCGTCAGCCCATATAGCTCATAGCTCGCAGTGCCGTGCATCTATCTGCCGGTCGGTGGCCTCGATCTGCCTTTGGATGGCGGTTTTCTCATGGGGGGGGGGTGCGGGCCTTCTGGAGCTGCTTATTGAGGGCGAGCATTCGATCCACCAGGGAGACTAGCGAATCGTGGTCAGCAGATTCCTTGACTTCGGGATTTTATGTGCCTATCACTTCAAGGAAATCTACTCGCTTGAAATCAGAATCGAAGGTTGCTATCTTGGCTATCTCATGATATTTGCATGAAGCTGCAATTGCTGCATCTGCGGGCAATAGTTTGTAATTCCTTATCATATCGAGAATCATGGCTGGATCACCAGGAGGTGATATAACCCCTATTTGCATACTTTCTAAAAACGAAACCAATCCCTCTAAGAAATTAATTGATTCCTCATTCAGCCTTTCTTTAGCTCGTCTCGAAGCTTGAAACCCCTGCAGCCATATATGATAGATAGGCCTACATAAGCTGATTCTTCTAAAATTCCCACTGTAATAAACATATCTTTTTCTTTCAGAAGCTCGAATATTGACCTTGCTTGGTCGATTTTTTCAGAACGGTTTAGAATGGTTATTATTATATTGGTATCGATCAGTACAGCCGGTTGTCTTCCTCCAGATCTAATATCTCTTCAGATGTAAGCGGTTTGCTTGGCTTTAATATGCCTATATAGCTCTCCAGAATTATCATCCTATCTTTTTTAAGGCGTCTCTCTGCATTCTTCATATCTCTCAATGACTCCGAAGCGATTTTTTTCTTAAGCTCCGGTTTTTTCATAAGAAGAGCCTCGATAGCATCAGATATAATTCCTCTCTAGAGCTGTAGCGCTTTGATCTGATTAATGATTTTATCTCGTCTTCGGTGGAAGCCACAGTGATCAATTCTAGGCTAATGATTTGAAGGTATTTCAAACTAATGCTGAAAATCGAGCAATGTGTGAGGAGACATATTGATTGTCTTCTTTCTGCCAGACCTGCGACGCCAGATCATAATTCCTCCTCAAAATAGTCCGCATCCAGCCTTTTGATCTCATAGCTCACGTCAATGATCACACCAATTCCATAGTCTATCATGAGCTCGGCAAGCTTCTCCCCGTCAATCAGCACGATCTTCTTCTCGATCCTGGTGACGTAGTCCAGTGCGTCCGGGCTGATTTGGGATGTGGTGATCAGCACACCTTTGCGGGCCCTATGCCCCTCCAGGCTGCCGGCAAAGGCCTGCACCACCTGGAGGCCAACAGTTCCCTCCCATCTCTTGGCCTGCAGATAGATGGCATCCAAACCCAATCGGTCCTCTTTGATGATGCCGTCAATCTCGCCATCGCCGCTTCCGCCCACGGCTTCTCCAGCGTCCTGGCGAGAGCCGCCGTAGCCCATGGCCACCAACAGCTCCACCACCAGATGCTCAAGAGGAGTGATATTTTAATGCGAAAATTCTCCCGGCGGGCTCAGGCAATAGTTTAAACACCAGGCTGCTATATGGCTAAATCAAAATCATATAGATTGTTTTTTGTGCACGCCGCGAGTCGCCCCTTCGGGCCTCCCACGCTAATGCCCTGGGCTCCAAGAGCGCTCGGGAAGGCTTGGATACAAAACGAGGTAGGCCGTTGATAGGTATCGGCATATCGGAAATAATATTCTCCCGCCGGGCCCGGTTAGACTGTGATCTTGCCCGCAAAATCCAATACAGAGCCCACTATTTTTCCGCTGGCAGGGTCGTGTCCACCACCTGCCCCATCTGTCACTCTTGGTTTTGTGTGGCCACCACCATTGCTCCAGGCGGGGATCGTACTTCAAGGTAAGATACTGTTCCCAAAACAAGAACAGAACTCTGTTCCGGGATCTATGATCTCTCGTGGGGTTCGAGCTGCATCGATGCCCGGATCGTCGTGATTCTCGGTCTGCCTTGTTGGCCGGTGAAACTGGCAGAATTTCAGGTCGCCATTTCAAGATATCCCGCCTTTCTCAGGTAGACGTTGGCCCAGGCGATGTGATTGCCAAACCGGGTCTGTCTTCCGCTGGAAAGCATCTCCCTTCGATCGGATTCAGTTATGTTGAAATGATGGGCGAGTGCATCTTTTGCTTTTCCTGTTGTAATAATCATTATTAAAAAGTCATAAAAAGATGCTGAGCTTGAGGTCACAGGCACTGCTTGGAGCGGGGATCAGCCTTTATATCCCAGCTGCCTGGCCCTGGCCAAAGCATGCTTTGAATCGACCTTATGACCTGCTTTTTTGAGAATAATCCCTTTGTATTTCCAGGCCCGTGGGCTTTCAGGATTTATCTCAATGGCATGATTTATCGCTTCCATTGCCTCCCCAAACCTGCCCATTTTAGATAGTGTTATGCTCTTATTGACCCAGGCACATAAAAATTTTGGATCTATTCCTATGGCTTTATCAAAAGTCTGGATGGCCTCAAAATGCTTTTCGCGATTGGCGAGATCCGCTCCCTTGCAGTTCAATTCCCTTTTAGCCAGGTCTAAGGTTGCATCTGCTTCTTTGGTTTGTCCAAGTGACCTGAGAGCCATGCTTTTGTTATATAAGGCATCTATATTTT
>JAXDAR010000123.1:0-9784 GCA_034679645.1 Methanothrix sp.
TTGAATAGCTCAGCCCTCGCCGCTCACTTTGCCGACCAGCTCAGAGCCGCCAGCTGGACCTCCACCAGCCAGGAGGAGAGCGGCCCGGCAGCGTTGAGCACCTGGGAGTTCGAGGATGAGGAGGGTCTGAAATGGGATGGATTCCTGACCGTGCTGGAGGTTCCTGGAAGCGAGGACAAAAGGTTTGTCATGACGCAGGCCAGCCAGGGGGAGAGCTGCCCTCTGTAGGATTCAGATAGAACCAATGGGCTTTTGCTCGTCCTTTTTTCCTTTTTCAATACGTGAACTCCACGCGCTTGCGCTGTATAAGTCCTCTTCACCAATCAAACCAGGAGTCTGCAGGGTCGGTGTTGAATATTGACCAGATGCTCATACTCCAGCTCGTTTTGGTACTTTTTTGGGACGCACCGATGCAGATTTCTGGCATGAGTTCGCTGGCTGACGGTACAGTGATAGTTGGAGTGGCACACCATGATGGTGAACCGAAGCTGACCGAGCTCTGAGCGAATGCGACATTCACGATTCCCGAAATCGCCAGCATCAATGATATGAACGTTAAGAGCCATATTTTAATAGACATTTCCTTAGACCTCCAAGGATATTATTAATAATCAATCATGCTTTTTCCATTAAATACTTGTTGGTGATATACTTTCAATAGAAATCTTAACCATAATATCTTTCATCAGTAGCCAGATAATACAAAAAACAAAAAAAGATTTAGACTTCTGCGATCCTATCCCCGCATGAACTTGTCCCAGCCCTGATAGTTCTCCTTGAGGACGGTGCAGATCTTCTCCATCATGTCATATGGAATCCCCACCACAACCTCCTCATCCTCCAGCCCCGCATTCCTCACCGAGCCGTCGCAGCCCAAAGAGATGTTGACCTCTCCTTTCAGGTAGGGGGAACTGGTGGCATCAACGCAAAACGACTGAATCCCGGCGGTATTGAATGTCGCTCTGCCCCCCTTCTCGAACATGACCGCCTGGACGATCCTCCTCGCCTGGAGAGGATTGCCCACCAATATGACCACGTCCGGCCTGACCACCATCTTGTCCAGGGGGGCCACATAGCTGGCCACAGTGCTGTCGGCAAGGATGCGGGGCATATTGGCGGCGATCATGGAGCCTGCCTCTTTGGTGGAGCACTTGTGCAGCTTATCGAAGTACAGAGCTCCGGTGCGGATGTTCTCCGGGCACTGGACCAGCCCCAGACCCGAGGCTCCTCCCTTGCACTCGTGGTAGTCGGCATGGGCGAGATAGCTCACTCCCTCAAGCCTCGCTCCCTGGATCATAGAGCAGTAGCGGAAGGGCCTCTCCACGATATTGAGGTCCTGGGGGATCTCCTCCTCGCTCTTGAACAGTCTCACGCCCACGATGTTGTCCCGGATTCCCAGGGAGGACTTCAAAATGTCTGACATCTCTTCTGGATTCATCATAATACACCGAGACTTATGGGGCAGGCTGGAGATTTGGAGCTTGCGCTCTGATGAATGGAAACCATATTCGAATTCTGCAGCATACCGGAATTGATGCAGTCAGAAAAATGTATAAATATTTCAAAGTGATATATTTCATATCATGAATGAAAGACTGATCAGCAGCAAAGATCAGGCTGGACCCTGCGGGATCGTGTGCGACGCATGCCCTCTGGGAAGTGGTGCTATAGCCGAGGCTGCAGGCCAGACCAAAAAGAGCATTTCGGACTGCGAGATCCCCACCTGGGCCCCATTTGTGCCTGGTGGAGAGGACATCGACTGGGCAGCAGTGGATCGGGCCCTGACCTGGATGGAAACTTATACCCGCTGCGCAGGATGCGAAAACGGTGGTGGTCCACCGGACTGCACCATCAGAATCTGCGCCCGGGAGAAGGGATACGATCTGTGCAGCTCCTGTGAAGAACTGAACGAATGCACCAGGTTCGATTGGCTCAGAGAGCATGGCCAGCATATCAAGGAGAGGCTGGTGGAGTGCCGTGGCCTTTCCAGGGAGGAGTACATCAAAAAGATGAAGGCCCAGATGCCCTGGCAGGCTTGATGGCTGCAATGATAAGGAGGCAATGAGAGTTATTCAATGAGATCCAATCAAATGGATCCCAATCAACCGCAAACTATAAGTGTTGATCATGCCTTTAATAGAAGGCCGCGTTTTAGGCTGTAAGAACCAGAATCCAGCAATCCGACTGGGCTCTCAGGCTCAAAGGGTCAAAAAAAGCATCCCACCCGTGGATGCGCCAAAAAGCCCTGCCAGGCTGAGAGATGCTGTATCCTAAACAGCATTCGGAAAGCTCGCAAGGGCTAGAGGGCAGAAAGATATGCACGCCGTGATGGGCGTAGCAGCATGCCCAAAGAGGATCGGGTTCAAGCCAGTCCAAGACGAAGGCGCATGCCGATGGAGAGGCGATCAAGAGGCTCAGCATCCTTTGGTGCATTGGGTTCCCGTAAGACGGACGCTGTGAGATAGTCCAGCGCTACTGTCGCCTTGAAAGAAGCATGAAGTCGAGATCTTGGGCGGGGCCAGGCCTGCCACCCCGGTGGTTGTGGCTCCTCTGAAGGGCGCTGTGGATCGGCGTTGACCCGCCCGAGAATCGATTGTGCTATTTTAAAAAATTAATCTTGGACCTGTTTACCTATCCAGTATTATGGCTCTTTCGGTAACCGGCCTTTCCCTTACCTCATGAATTAGCATTTCCATCCTATCGCCAACGCCCATGATCTCAAATTCATCTAATCTGTCCATGGCACGTTGAAGATTGGTGCTTCTTTCCGAATAGATGGTGAATAATGGTTCATCTTTATATACGACATCTCCGAGCTTCTTATGAAGGAATATTCCGGCAGACGAGTCCTTAGGGCACCCTAAAAACCTCGCTAGACTGGCCACAGAAGCATTATTAATCCATAGCAGATTCCCGGATTTATCAGATTGAACTGTGAAATGCTTTTCCCCAATAGGGATATCCTCTGGACCTATCTGTGAATCTCCGCCTTGCGCCGAAATTATCTCCCTCAATTTGCTAACTGCTTTTCCAGATCTAAGGGCCTGTGCAGCAAGTTTTTTACCCTCGCTCTTTCCCGCCATCTCCAGAATTATTCCTGCAACTGAGATTGCCTTCTCAACCAGGTCCAGAGAATTTCCGCGATTCATTAGAGCTTCCAGGGCTTCCTTTGCCTCTAAGGATGGACCTATTGCAAAGCCCAAAGGCTGCTCGCCGTATGTCACAGAACAACCTACCTTTATCTCCAGGCGCCTGCCTATCTCTATGAAATCTTTAGCCAACAGATCGGCTTCTCCTATCGTTTTAACTTTAGTTCCCCTTCCACAAGGAATGTCAATCACCAAGATATTTGCGCCCACAGCCTTTTTCTTACTCATGATAGATGGCAGCAGCAAAGGATCAATGGACAGAGGATACTCGATTTTGACAAAGACGTCGTCGGCAGGTGAAAGATCGATAGCGCCGCCCCAGACTATACAGCCATTGGTTCTCTCTACAACTTCCTGCATCTCTCCAACGCTTAGACTGACAGGCATCAGCACTTCTGCTCTATCAGCTGTTCCGGCTGCAGAAGTGATTGCTCTGGATGAGGATTTAGGTATCGTAAGACCACAGGCTGCAACAATCGGAACCACCAGCAGCGTAGTTTTATCTCCAGGAACACCCCCGATGGAGTGTTTGTCGACTATTGGGTGCCGGTTCAGTTTCAGTGTGCTGCCGGTCTTGACCATGGCCGAAGAAAGGCTCGTGGCCTCATCCAAGTCGAGCCCGAAGTTATGCAGGGCAGTAACGAAGGCGCTGATCTCCACATCGCTCAGACGTTCAGCTACAGTATCCTTTATTATCTCTAATATCTCAGCATCTACCAGTTTTCTTCCGCTCAATTTGTTTCGTATGAAGAAGAGTGAAGTAGGGAATGGTGCTTCATCAACCTCGACATCCAAGCCTTCCGTCAGACCGAGACCGATCCATTCTTTTTTGCCGATCCCTATATGCCCAGGATGTATAAGGTCAGGAGAAGTATGAACTATCGCGATCTGCTCTGTCTTACCGACCTTGATCGTGATTCTAGCGAGGCCCAGGACTCCTAATCGCTCAGCATCCTGTGAATTCATTATGGCGACTGCCTTACCTCCCATCTCTAAACCCAGTTGCACAGCTTTAAGAATCATCGTAGCTCCTCATTTTGACATAGAATATAGCTGCATATTTCTCAGCTCAGGTGTGTCTGGGCTCCTCTAAAGATATTAGACCTTTAAGGAAATGACAGACACCCTGCCCTTTATCACGGATTCAACTTGGATGAGCCATCTAAAATTCAGCTGGATATCTTTAATTGGCCTTGATCTTAGATAAAATGATCGCATTGAAAAGAGTTAAATCTCTAGCCACCCTGATATATTGGTATAGGGAAACAGATGATAGAAGAAAAGGATACAACCGGACCGTCAAAGATGGGTACGGAGCATAAAACGCATGGCATGGAAGATGGCCAGAAGATGGGAGAGTCAGGCGTAGAACATAAGATGCACGATAAGGGCATGGGCCCGCAACCGAGCGAACCTCATAAAACACATCGAGGCAGGCATGAAGGTCACGTAACTGAGGATTTCAAAAGACGATTCATAATATGTCTGATTGTTACTATTCCAATCCTCGCCCTCTCAACATTTATTCAAGATCTGTTTCACTTTAAATTAGAGTTTTCGGGCTCTATCTATGCCTTATTCCTATTATCCACATTTGTTTACTTCTATGGAGGATATCCTTTTCTCAAGGGATTTTTCAATGAAATTAGGGATAAAAACATAGGGATGATGACACTGATAGCCATCGCCATCAGTGCAGCTTATTTTTATAGTTCGGCGGTGACCTTTGGCCTCAAAGGTGAAGTCTTTTTCTGGGAATTGGCCACACTGATCGACATCATGCTTCTCGGTCATTGGATCGAGATGCGATCTGTGTTGGGAGCATCCAGAGCCCTTGAAGAGCTCGTTAGGATCATGCCTTCTGAAGCGCATTTGATCAAAGATGGCCAGACGATGGACGTCAAAGTCGATACCCTGAAACCAGGAGACCGAGTACTGGTCAAGCCCGGTGAGAAGATACCAGTCGATGGAGCTGTGATCGAAGGGGAGACAAGCGTCAACGAATCGATGCTCACAGGCGAATCCAGGCCCGTTACTAAGAGAGCGCATGATAATGTGATAGGCGGTTCCATCAACGGTGAAGGCTCAATATCCGTAGAAGTTCAGAAAATTGGCTCAGAGACTTATCTCAATCAGATCATCGAATTGGTCAGGCAGGCCCAGGAGAGCAAATCAAAGACCCAGGATCTGGCCGATAATGCCGCTCGCTGGCTCACCATAATATCTCTGAGCGTCGGCGCTATTACCCTTGCAGCCTGGCTCTACTTTAGCAGGGACTCGGCTTTTGCTGTGGAAAGAGCAGTCACAGTTATGGTTATAGCCTGTCCTCATGCACTCGGTCTGGCAGTCCCCCTTGTGGTTGCAGTCTCGACCTCACTCGCGGCAAAATCAGGTCTGCTGATCAGGGACAGGTCCGCGTTCGAGAAGGCGAGGGACATCCAGGCGGTGGTCTTCGACAAGACTGGAACTCTGACTGAGGGCCAGTCAGGAGTAACTGACGTCGTAGCTCTTGCCGGGCTGAGCCACACAGAGGTCTTAAGAATGGTCGCTTCTCTGGAGGCGAACTCCGAGCATCACATTGCAGCCGGAGTCTTGAGGGCCTCAAAAGAGAAGGGGCTCGACCTTACCCCCATTCGTGAGTTCAGGGGAATTCCCGGAAAGGGTGTGAGTGGCCAGGTTGAGGGAAATAGCTGGATGGTGGTGGGCCCAGGCTACCTGAGAGAAAACAATATCGACATAAAGGATGATCGATTGAATAAGCTGGCAGAAGAGGGAAAGACAGTCGTCTTCTTGCTTAGAGAAAACAGGCTCGTTGGGGCTGTAGCCCTGGCCGATATCGTAAGGAAGGAATCCAGAGAGGCTATTGATAAGCTGAAGTCGATGAATATTAAGTGTATGATGCTCACAGGAGACAATCGTTTTGTGGCCAAATCGGTGGCGGATGATCTGGGCTTGGACGATTTCTTTGCCGAAGTGCTTCCTCACGAAAAAGCCCAAACCATAAAAAATGTTCAAAAAGAATATGTTGTGGCTATGGTTGGGGACGGAGTCAACGATGCCCCTGCCCTGGTGCAGGCTGACGTGGGAATTGCCATAGGAGCTGGCACGGATGTAGCTGTGGAGTCGGCGGACATTGTTCTAGTCAGGAACGATCCAAGGGATGTGGCAAGCATCATCAGTTTATCTAAGAAGACCTACAACAAGATGTTCCAGAACCTGTTGTGGGCCACAGGCTACAACGCTTTAGCCATCCCTTTGGCAGCCGGCATCCTCTATGGCTATGGGATACTTCTAAGCCCTGCCATCGGCGCAATTCTCATGAGCGCCAGCACTGTTATCGTGGCAATAAATGCCAGGCTTCTGAAAATGTAGCTAGAGATGTTGTTTGTCCCAGCATATTTGAGATACAATAGTATATCAGCAAAATGAGGGATCTGAACGCCAGAAGAATCAAGGCACAGACCGGATAAACTGGATGTATATCTAGGATTTATTATACTCTTAGCCATAGCTGGAATCGCCCAGATCTATGTTAGCTGGATCGGTCATGCTTTCATAGCCGTTGCAGGCCTGATTTTGATGGTCTGTACTATCGCTACAGGGGCCATGCTCAAAGGAAGGATAAAGAGGAAACAGACAAATGTCTTTTCACTCCATAAAAAGGCAGCCATATATTTCGGCACGTTCATCCTCGGGACGCTCCTTTATGGGCTCCTATTAGAAATTCAGCACGGAGAGCCAGTTCTTACATCGACTCACGGAAAGCTGGGAATTTTGCTTCTTCTCATTGTGATCTTCCAGATAATTGCCGGTTTGATTTTTGGAGGCAGAACAAAGATTAGAAAACTTCATACGATTCTAGGATACTCCCTCGCACCCTTGATGCTCCTGGAAGTCAGTTGGGGCTTATATAACGGAGTAATCGTGGGATCAAAGATTCTCGTTCTCATTCATTCGATTTCCGGCAGTCTGACAGCTCTTGCTTTAGCCTGGATCATACTGGAGAGTCTTTATCTTACGAATGAGGGAGTGGTCAGGGCTAAAATCGCTGGATATTTGGCCGCATTTTTGGTGGTTGCTGGATGTTGGATTGTTGGAGGCTATAATTATTTAACCAACTATGGATCTCAGGTAAAGCCGATTATCTTGGCAGGCCCGGAGCCCTGGGCGCATAGCATTGTGATGGAGGTCAAGGAACACATATTCATCTTCCTGCCAATAATTGTAATTGCCCTTTCCATGACATTGGTCATCCTGGATCAGGATGCTCTTCTGGAGGATCCGGGGGCCAGGCGTGCTATAGCGATAACCGCTTCACTGGCTCTTTTTATGGTCTTGCTAATGTTTCTGATGGGGGCCATTGTATCTAACGCCGGTAACATAGGGCTGGAGGCCTGAGATGAAAAAAGAGCCGTCTACCTTCCTGCTATCAGCAGCCGCTACTACGATTATCACCGGCTGCATCATAGCCGCCCATGATCTCTCATCGGAGTTAAAGCAATTCTTGACTGATTTGACAGGCCACCATTGGGTCTCGGTAAGCATCATCGCTGCAATAGTATTCCTGCTAATCTCAATAATCATTATTGGCTCGGAGAAATTGAGTGTTTTATTGAGGGCAGACAATCTTTGCATATGGTCGAGATGCTTGGTGGCAGCTACCCTTTTGGCAACTCTGGGGACTTTCGCAGTCTATGTCTATACAACCCTTTGAGAATTAATATCGATGAGGAGATGAATAAAGATGAAAATGAGGATAAGACGCAATGCTATATTGCTGCTATTTATGGGAATCATGCCATTCGCCCTGATAGATCCCATTACCGGAAGCATGATGGAACAAGGAAATATGATGGGGCAGAGTGATATGATTGGAAATATGACGGGCCAATGCTTGAGCATGGAATGCAAAACTATGATGGAAACCTGTCCTGAAAACACGACCTGCATGATGATGCAATCCATGAAGGGAAACTGTCCAGAAAACATGACCTGCATAATGATGCGGCCCTTAGGCAAATCCTGCCCAGACAATATGACCTGTGTTATGGTGCAACCAATGGGAACATGCCCAACCAACAAGACCTGTATGATGATGCAGCCTATGATGGAAAACTGTCCAGAAAACATGACATGCATGATGATGCAATCCGTGGTTGACAAGTGCCCTGAAGGAGCAGATTGTTATACCCTGGAACAGGACCAGGATACTGGCTCAGAAGTTCAAGCCAGGCTGGATTGCGCCGAATACTGGCTTAAAAAGGCCACCGAGCTTCATGAACTACATCTCAGGGATGCCTCTACCACAACCAATGAATCTCAGATAGAACTCATGGATCAGATAACGAAGGCACTGGAGTGTGTGACCGGAGAGAATGTAACATCCCATAGGATAGTTACTGTTGCCTCGGATCAAACATCACCAGATGAGCACGGCCATTAGAAAGATAGTGGTCGGGCTTCAGGGCTCTTTTTTATCACTCTCTTCTCCATATCCTCACAATCGCCGCCGTCCCCGCCAGGTTTATGACCAGGATCATGACCGCCCCCAGGACCTGCCTTATGCCCTCCGGCATGGCCGTCTCTCCTGCCAGATCTAAAATATCATCCCCATCCACCAGCACCTCCCAGGACAGGTCGCCAGCCTTCACAGTGTACTCTCCCCACTCCAGCCCCCGGAAGAGGAACTCATCATCTCCGGAGGCATTGGCCAGCCTGACGCCATCGTGCCACAGCTCAATCCCTGCCGGCGCGCCCCTGATCCGCAGAGTGCCCCCCTCCATGACTGGCAGGGCTACCCCTCCTGCGGATTTGTTCGATGCTATCTCCAGCAGTGCAAGCACTGTGGGGGCAATATCCACCTCTGACCAAATGCCGCCCAGGTTAAGCTCTCTGGTCCCCGGCCCCAGGATGACCAGAGGCACCCGCAGTGCTTCCAGCCGAGTGGCATACTTCTCCGCCGAATGGCCACCCTTTCCTTCCCGGTCGGGAAAGACCATGCCGTGGTCGGCGGTGATCACCAGCAGGACGTTGTTTTTCCCGCAGGCCTCTACCAGCCGGCCCAGGGGCCCGTCCAGAGCCCGTACCGCCTCCAGGTAGCTGCTGGCGTTCAGATTATGGCCGGCGCTGTCCACCGCCCCGGCATTGACCAGCAGGATGAAGGGCTTTCCTATGAGGTGCTCGACTGTGTCCGTTGCCGCATCCAGGGCCCAGGCGTTGTAGCCGGCATAGCCAGCGATGCCCTGCTGGTCGGAGTATCCGGCAAACCTGTCCCGCCACTGCTGAAAGAGGGTGCGCAGGCCCGCTGGCGCTCCGGGACGAAAGCCCGGGGTGGGCTCAGCGCCCTGGAGGGCATTATCCTCCAGGTACAGGACGGCATCCATACCTTCTAGGATGGACATCGAGTCCCCTCGCTCCATGATTGCCAGGCAGAGGTATCCCTCCTCGCGGGCGAGATCGAAGATGGTGGGTCCGAGCTGCTCCCAGTCCGCCTCCGAGCTTCCGGTGACAAGAATTGCATGGCTCGTTGATGTCTCGGGGACGGGAACCCGCACATCCACCGCCCGCGCTCCGCCGCCGGTGAGGTTGAAGAGCACCGCCTTCTCCAGGGGCGAGCCGTCCAGGGCATAGGCATT
>JAXDAR010000124.1:0-3683 GCA_034679645.1 Methanothrix sp.
CCGTGGTCAAAAACTCCCCGGTGGAGACGTCCAGCAAAGCCAGGCCCAGCCGGCCAGGCTTTGCTTTTTCTCTTCTTTTGCTTTCATCTACAGCGCTCTCTTTACCTTCTCTTTCCCTTTCCTCTATTCCCTCCTCCCGCACCATCGCAGCCAGAAAATTGTTGCTGGCCTCATCCAGCATGGCCGGCTCGATGATGGTGCCCGGCGTGACCACCCGGGTGATCTCCCTTTTCACCAGCCCGCGGGCAAATTTGGGATCCTCCACCTGATCGCAGATGGCAACCTTATGCCCGGCCCGGATGAGCCTGGCCAGATAGGGCTCCAGGGCATGATAGGGGATGCCGGCCAGGGGGATCTTGTTACCCTCGTCGTCCTTCTGGCGAGAGGTTAGGACGATGTTCAGGTCCCGGGCCACTATGACTGCGTCATCGGCAAAGGTCTCATAGAAGTCGCCCACCCGAAACAATAGTAGTGCGTCGGGGTACCGGCTCTTTTCCCGGTAGTACTGCTCCATCAAGGGGGAGAGCTTGGACATGATGGGATCTGGCTTTGGGTTTTGGCTGTCATATCGCTTTCGGTACAATCCTCAATCTCTTTCACATTCTGTGTTCTGGCAAATATTGCGAAATGTTTTTATCGTCATTATGCGCTCTTATCATATAGCTTGAGTTTTCTTTCAGAGGTGCAGGGATTCGATGGCTAGCCCATTCTTGATCCAGATATTGTTCCTTATGCTAATGATCATTTCATCAGTGACATCATCCAATGCAGATGCCTATTTGGAAATAAGAGGTGAGGTTGCATCAGATGATTTCGCCTGGAATGGCGACAACTTTGCGGGCTTTTATTATGATATAGATGACAACATCTCTACGGAGATGCTCTGGACAAATGTCACCAACAACCGTCTTTTAGAGCCCAATGGAATTGTCTATGCCAGCAAGGCGGCCAAGGATGACTTCAAATTCGAGGACTGGGGCTCCTATAGCGTCATAGGCTTTCTTTCCGAGAGGTACTTTGCCGCATACCTTGATTCACCGGATAGCTCAAATCCGTTTTTCTTTCTGGAGTCAGAAGACAGGAATGCTCTTGAAGATGAGCAGCTCCTCAAGATATTGGTTGATAGCGACGCGGAGATGAACGCTTCCTCTGGAACCATTCTGGTTTTAGAGGAGGGCTACGAACTGTCCATCCAGTCCATAGACATCGATGGGGAAAAGGTCTATCTGGAGCTTTCCAGGGATGGCCGCGTTTTAGACAGCAGCATTGTCTGTCCCTGCAAAGAGAATGCTTCTGCGGCGGATAAGACCTACTGCTACTCTAGAGATGTCGGACGCTCCAAAGACCTGGTGGTCATAGCCGTCTCCTTCAAGAATGCCTTCCGCAGCTTGGATCAGGATTTGGTGACCATAAATGGAATCTGGCAGCTCTCCGATAATCCTCTTCTGCTGGCGGAAAACTCCGAATACGGCAAGATGACCGTGCAGAATGTGAGTGGCACTCTCATAGTCATGAACAATGAGGACAATAGCATAACCCTGAGCCAGGATAGCGTCTTCTCTATCATGCCCGGAATAAGCATAAAGACCGCCGAAAGCGAAAACCTTCGATATTATATTTTTAAGCCTATCACTTCTCCCGGAGCCTATGAGATCAGAAGCAATGTGGCGGACGATACATTTGTCTGGACTGCTAACAAATTCGATGGCTTTTATTTTGACATAAACCACAATATAAGCACCGAGACGCTGATAGCGACAGTGACCGATAGCAGGCTTAAGAGCCCTGATGGAGTGGTATACAGGACAGCAGCCCGGGAGGACCAATTCGAGTTCCCGGATTGGGGCTCATATGGCCTCGTAGGCTTCCTTGGTGAGAGGTATTTTGCGGAATATGTACCGGGACGGGGCTCTAAATCCCCCCTCTTCAATAAGTCCGGGGACAGAAATATCCTGTCTGACCAAAAACTGCTCAAGATCCTTATAAATGATGATACAGAGAGAGTCGTGGATTGCGGCAGCTCCATATCTCTGGAAGAGGATTACGAGCTGGTGGTCGATTCCATTGACATCGAGGGCAAAAAGGTCTGCATCGAGCTCTGGCATAACGGCTCTCTAAAAGATCGCAAGATCATCTCACCATACCAGACTGATAGTGATTCAGACGACGAAACCTATTGCTTTAAAAAGGATACCGGCAACTGCAAGGATCTGGTCATCATCGCCGCTCACTTAAAAAGCATATTCAGCGGCTCAGGAGACGATCTGGCCACTATCGATGGATTGTGGCAGCTCTCCCAGACTGCTGAGGATGTCTCCCAGAACACCAAATTTGAAAATATGACCGTCCGGGAAGCCTCTGTTGATTCCATCATCCTCAGCAATAAGGACAAAGATTTCTCCCTGGGCAAAAATAAAGAGATCTATCTTCTGCCGGGAATAAGCATAAAGACCGCCGATGCCACCGAACTGAGATACTATCTCTCCAAAAAAGTGACGGTAGATGGGTGAGTCTATCCGTCTGGACCTCCGGCAGGCTATGAGCCGCTGCAACCGAAAAAAGAGAGAATAGGCAGAGCTACTGTCCCCTTTTTATAATCTATGCCGTCTTCTGTCCTTCTGCCCATCCCGTCCAGCTCTCGCCGCCAGCGGATGAGGCCTTATACTCACCAGCAGCCAGGTCCTGGTCTACAGTGAGATTGAGCTGGTACTGAAGGATGGGACTTGTAGATACCAAATTCAGCTTCAGATCTGAGCCGGCTGCAGTCCCGGATGCGGCTACATCCAAGCTGCTGTTGCCCTCTCTGATCCTGCCCGATCCGTACACATTTCCTTCATCCTGGAGTAGAGTCAGGGCCAGCTCTCTGGCCATGCTGTCATTGAGGGCAAAGAACCAGTTGCCCTGCACATTGACCGTTTCGGTCTGGGCGGGTGTGGCCTCTACATCCGGGGCGGCAGCTTCTTCGGCAGAGGCGATGGTTTGCGTCTCGCCTGTAGATTCAGCCTCTTCCCTGGATTCCTTGGCGCTTTCCCCTCCAGCAGAGAGGGTGCTGGGCATGGTCCAGTTCAGAGCGCTCTTGTTCTTCTGCAGCTCACGGGCCTCCTGAGGCGTTGCTGGATAGTTGTCATAAGGATTTTTATACACCTCTGGGGCTTTGGTTCCTTCAATATACGCATCAACCATTGACTGGCCCTGTGCCTGCACATTTGAGGCCAGAAGAGCCAGCAGAATTAAAGACGAAAGGATTAATCCCTGCATTCTCATTTGCATCGAACCTCCATTAAATACAGCTTAAATAGACTGTGGCATTTCTGCTGCTGTATTAAAACTATCTTGCCTAAGCCTCAATACTGATTTGCTCAAATGGATTCAGGATGTCTTCTGCCCTTCCGCCCATCCCGTCCAGCTTTCGCCGCCAGCGGATGAGGCCTTATACTCACCAGAAGCCAGGTCCTGGTCTACAGTGAGATTGAGCTGGTACTGAAGGATGGGACTGGTAGATACCAGATTCAGCTTCAGATCTGAGCCAGCTGCAGTCCCGGATGCGGCTACATCCAAGCTGCTGTTTCCCTCTCTTATCCGGCCTGATCCGTACACATTTCCTTCATCCTGGAGTAGAGTCAGGGCCAGCTCTCTGGCCATGCTGTCATTGAGGGCAAAGAACCAGTTGCCCTGCACATTGA
>JAXDAR010000125.1:0-7921 GCA_034679645.1 Methanothrix sp.
CCTGAATAGGAATCGCTATTGAGGCCGAATATGATCGACTCCGTGGCGCTCAAGCCGCATAGAAGGCTCATACTCCCGCCCTCTGAAGGCGGGCCCTCCACCCCCAGGGCGAAATCGCCATGGGGCACCAGGTAGTAATCATTTCCAGGAATGCCCAGAGTATTTTTTCCGGCAAATACCAGTCTGGCAGGACAGGACTTTTCACCGCCGATGACTGGGGTGAGGGTAACCTTGCGGCCTGCAGTGGTGACAAAAGATGTTGCCAGGGGCTTTAAGGGTGCATCCCCCTCAGAGGCAAAGGCCAGGCCGCTCCGCCGGAAGTATGCCGGATCGGTCTTATTCAGAGGGTCTGTCGGATCTATCCTGAATTTGAAGAGAAGATCCGATTCCCCCTGTGGCAGCAATGGATACCTCTGTGAGCAGTAGCCATTCCCTTCCTGTTTCGGCGCAAAATACCTCAGGCTGAGGTCCAGGTCATCAAAGTCGCCGTCCAGGGATAATTGCAGATCGGATTCTATACAGCCCAGGCCGTGGCCCTGGAAGGGGATCTTCACATTCTTCAGCGAGTAATCCTTCTCCCGACCGGCTGAGTTCTTCAGCCCGATGGATCCTGCAAGCGATATATATCCGTCTTTATTGTAAGAGATGGTGCATCCTCCATCCCAGTGCAGTCTGAGACTAGAGGATATCGTCCACTGGATAGCCTTTCCACTGTTCAAGCTTTTTTCATTGTTGAAGCTGAGAGCGTATACGGGCTCCTGCAAATTGAAGTTCTCCGACCATATGAGGCAGCGATCATTCTTATCGAAATTCGAGGAGATGTATTTGTGTAGAGTATCAACGAAATTATCTGCCTTGTCTTTTGTGCTCAGATCGACTGCTTTTGATGAGAACAGGTAGCTTCCGCTTAAATTATTAAAAGATCTGCTCAAGTCAATGGAATCGAGATTATAGCTCCGGTCTTTGGGCAACAGGTATGCATACCAGCCCAGATCCTGGTTTGAGGTCTCACCTACATAGAGAAGAAGATGAACTTTTTTATTTCTCCGGAAGACTGCCATATGCTATCTTTCTCTCCGAGATCGAAATCCCCTTAAATCCTCTATGGGTAGGATCCTTTCATGGTACGGCTCAGAATCCATCCCGTTCTTGCAGTTGCGGAAAGAAGGAATCGCCATGCAGCCAGGGATATCACAAAATGCCTCCCGACTCTCCGAACATCCTTTCAAAATCTTATCCCACCATTAGTGGATATATCTTTAGTAGTATTTAAGGATTATCTATATCATTACATTCTAACTATGATAAGTATTAAAATTATTATTAGAATCATAAATTTTATATGATAATAAAAGCCATAAACAAGATGACTAGACTCATTAGACTTATATCTATATCTATGATACTCAATAAAAATAGTTTTTGCATGCTTACATATGATACATGATATTATTCTAGCTTTTTAGCCAAAACTTTCATATAGTTAGCCATAAGAACTTATAACAGATCGGAGGAATGGTTAGTATCAGATCCATGGGACCTGTAGTTGCCTTTTTAGCATTGCTCCTGGTTCAATTTAATGGATTGGGGATAGAGGTTAGCCTCTCAGCGGGGGAAGGAGATCAATCCCTTGCCCTATCCAGCGACTATGAGGCTGATACCGGCGTAGAAGTCGAGGAGAATGCCGTCCTCAGCTTCGTGCCCCTCTCAATATCCGATACAAGAAGCCTCCAGGGTGGAGAGCACATAAAAACAGGTCAGAAATACTCTTCCCTAAATGGATACAAAGGCAGTTCAGAATTCGCCGCCACTGGATCTGGTTGTTTGGAGAGCACGGCAAACCTGGAGCCTGAATCCCTCAAAGCCCATCACAAATTATCGTGGTCTGGCAGACAGGCAGAATCGGGAATGGCTCTGACAGTCCCGAAGGGTTCTGCAGAGGCGAAGTGTAACATATCCAACGGCTCTCTTTTAGCCTCACAGGAGATATCCTCAGCGAACCGCGGGGTATTCAGCAATATCCAGGCATCTGGTGAGACAATTGGCCTGGCCTGCAGTGCTCATGAGGATGAAGGAGAAAGCAGCATATCCACAAAGGTCGGCAGGGCCAGAGGACTGGAAAACTATACAGGCAGGTTCAATGGCCTCCTCGCCTCAAACCTCGGCCATTCCACAGATGCCTCCTTGAGCGCCTTCCTCAGCGGTGAGCTGATCAGCAGGGCATCAGCCACTGGATCAGAGAGCACTTACAGAAATTCCATGATATGCCCCTCCGGCTCAGATCAAGAAGGGGGGGCGGTGAACGCCTATCTTTATATTCTTGCCCATAGTCCCGGTACGGAGATAATCGACAGAGCCATATTTTATCCCAATCCACTCTTCCGCATTCAGCCCTCAATTAATGCTGCCCTCAATGGAGATTTAATCGATGCTGCTCCCGGGGTCTACAGAGAGAACATCGTCATTGATAGAGAGATCACCTTAAAGGGAGCGGGCAACAACAGCGACCCGAAATCAAATACCATAATCGAGAGCGGATCTTACAGTCACCCGGTCATATCAGTCAGCAGTGGCGGCAGATCCAGAGATAAACGGCTGGTGGTCAGAGATCTGAGAGTTAACCATCTGCCAGGCTCAGATCCATCTGCCGCCTCTGCCGAGGCCATCAAGATCGCTGGGCCTGGAAATGTGGGCCATATGACCTTCCAGAATGTCACCATTGAAAATAAGGGCGGCCAGGCGAATGAGGTGACAATGTATGCCGAAGAGCAGACCTTCAAGGACTTATACTTTAAAGGATGTTCCATTGAGGGAACTTCCGAGAGCAATAATGGAATCCTCTTGAGGGCCTACGGGGAGAGGGCCCATATATCGGATGTGGTATTCGATGAAATGTGGATTAATGCCACTGCATTCAACAGTTTTGGGGCCCTCATTGAGCCAGTGAACAGGGGACGAATTGATAATATAACCATTTATAATAGTATTATTCATTCCATGGGAGATTACGGGAATGGAATAGCCCTCTGGAGCACAGGCGATGATATCCATGATATATTGATAGAGAAAACGGCCATCAACACCTCAGGGGAATCGGATGACGACTCCTATGGGAATAGTGTGGCGATCAGCGATTACCTGGAAGGGACAGGACAGGGTTCCGTCTCGCGAATTAGCATCCACAATAGCTCGCTTCTGGCCAGAAATTATGGAGTATACAACCTGGGTTCTCAGGATATAGAGGCCACAGATAATTGGTGGGGCGATGCCAGCGGACCGGACAGTTCGGCGAATCCGAGTGGAAAGGGATCAATGGTTAGCGATGGTATTAAGTTCATCCCCTGGATGATCGAGCCAATAACCGTCTTTCTTTAGGTTTCCGATCTGAGGAGCATGCCAAGTATCCTCTCATAATTATATCAAATAAATTAAAATAATCAGTTAACACAAGTTATGGATACTGCTAAATTCGATAAGAGCTAATGATCTCCTGTGAGATCTATGATGAATAGAAAAACCTCATTATATCTTATTGCCCTGGGCATGTGCCTGATTATCGGCTCATCGGCTGGACAGGATTGGCTGGTGGGAAGGTATGTGAGCTCTTTTGGTCCATACGATGATCCCTCCATCTTCGGCTTGAAGAGGTGGCTGGACTATCCCTATCCTACCTATTCCCTGTATACCGCAGAAGGGTCTGCCTAGTCCTTCCCCTATGGAGTATACCCGTATTATCCCTCTTACTATTACTCCAGCCCGGGCTGGACGCCCTTATATGGAGTTGGATGGCAGGCGTATAATGCGAACTGGGCCCGGACCCTGGAGTATGCGCAGACCAAATCGTCCATAAGGGTCTATCCAGTACCAACAGTTTCCACAACACCAACTGCATCAACAACTGCTGCTCCGTCCTCAGCAACCACCCCCGCGCCCACAGCGGCAACCACTGCCACCACGACCTACTATGCCCCTGAATATGAGAGCACTGCTCCCCTCGCCACCTCTTCCACGGCCCCGGTCACCGCCCCAGCGTCCTCCTCCGCCACTGCTTCCCCTGCGCCAACCACTGGAGATTCCACTGCCATAATAGTCTCTGAAGGAATGCGCGGCTATCAGGTATTCCTGGATGGGGTCTATATCGGAACCGAGGGAACAGGGGGCGATGCTTTGGACGGAAGGTTCAGCTTTAAGGTCGTGGGAAACCGGAACCATTCGGTACGGGTCTATGACGGTCAGTTCAACTATCCCAAGATCATGTTCTTCGAGCCGGGAGCCACCAAGACCATTTATGTGGAACCGGGAACAGCAATATATATCTAGAATGCATTTTCCCTGACTATCCTCTTTTTGGCTTTTCGCTAAGGCACAAAGGAACAAAGACAAGTGATAATTAGATCCTTTAACTCAAATAATTAAATATAAAATTGCTATCAAATCAATAAAAATAGATGATTGCCCTATTTATCCGCAACCTCTATAAATCGTCTGCTCCTGCATGCTCTCAATATTTTTTCGGCCTTCAACTCGTCCAACTTGCGTTTGCGTTTCATCTTCTTGTCTCGAGCTTCACTCATAGCCCGCTTCCTTCACCTTCTAGAATATCTACCTTATCATTGGCCAATATCTTTATTTAAACCGAATTGCATAAGAAAATTGTGATTCCTGAAGCATTAATTCCGATTCATCAAGCACTCGATGATCCCCTGATAGAGGCACTGAGATCAAAAAGGGAGTGATATGCTGAGCGATTTTAGAAATATTTCATTAATTGCCATCATCCTGGCTGTTGCCACCCTATCAGGCTGCATCTGGGAGAAAGAAGAATTTAATGAATCTACAGCAAATGAAAGCCTTAACGGAACGGGAAACGACCGGATGAATGAGCCGAATGGCATCTCAGCCGCCACCACCATCGCTCCCCTGGCAAGCCTCATCTCTGCAGTGGGAAGAGATAAGGTCAGAGTGGCGGTGCTGGTCCCGCCCGGGGCCGAGCCCCATACCTTCGAGCCCACCCCCTCCCAGATGAAGGAGATCGCAAACGCTGACATCTACATCATGAACGGCGCCGGTCTGGAGTTCTGGATGGAAAAGGCGCTTTCAGTCAATGAAGATATGCTGGTTGTCGACTCCTCACGCGGAGTGGAGCTGTTAAGTGAGGATGGCGGGCATACCGATCCTCACATCTGGATGTCCCTCGAGAATGCGGCCATGCAGGTGGAAAACATATGCAATGGCCTGATCCAGCTCGACCCGGAAAACAGCGATTATTATCTGCAGAATAGAGACGATTTTTTGCAGGAGATGAGAGCACTGGACCGGGAGTTGAACCAGACCTTTGCCGCCAAAGCGAATAAGACCTTCATCGTCTACCACCCTGCCTGGAGCTACTTTGCCCGCGATTACGGCCTGGTCCAGGTGCCGATCATGGAGGAGGAGAAAGAGCCCGGTCCCAAATACCTGGCCGGTCTGATCGATATGGCCAGGATGAACAGGATCACCACCATATTCGTTGATCCTCAGTTTAATCCCAAATCGGCAGAGGTAATAGCCCGAGAGATGAACGCGACGATAGTGGTCATTGACCCCCTGGCAGAGGACTACCTGCAAAACATACGCCATACAGGAGAGGAGATCTCCAAGAGCCTGAAATGACCCCGGAAATCGTCACCATAGAGAATCTCTGGCTCTTTCGGGGTGAGCACGCCACCCTGGAAGATATAAACCTGAAGCTGGACCGGGCGGACTTCCTGGGCCTGATCGGTCCGAACGGGGGGGGAAAGTCAACCCTTCTCAAAGTGATGCTGGGTCTGATAAAGCCGGATAAAGGATCGGTCAAGATATTCGGCTTGGATCCAGTGGCTGCACGGGGAAAGGTTGGCTACCTTCCCCAGAAGACCATCTTCGATCAGAGCTTCCCGATCAAGGTGCTGGAGGTGGTCCAGATGGGGAGGTTCAGCCGTAAAGGCCTGTTCCGCCGCTACGATGCAGCCGATCGCAATGCCGCCTTCCGCGCCCTGGAGGCGGTGGGAATGGAGGACCGGGCTGGCCGGGAGATCGGCGCCCTTTCCGGTGGGGAGCAGCAGAGGGTCTTTGTGGCCCGCTCTTTGGTCTCCGATCCCGAACTCCTGCTGCTGGACGAGCCCACAGCGGGCGTCGATTCTTCTCAGCAGACGGAGTTTTATGAGCTGCTCTGTCACCTTAACCAGGATATGGGAATAGCGATTGTCCTTGTCTCTCACGATATCACTGCCATCTCCAAATACGTGAACAAGATCGCCTGTCTGAACCAGAGGCTTTATTACCACGGCTCAAAGGAACTGAGCAATGAGGACATAGAGAAAGCCTACGGCTGTCCGGTGGAGATGATCGCTCATGGAATGCCTCACCGGGTCTTGAGGAAGCATGATTGATGATTGAGCTGCAATTGGATTTCTTCCAGTACGATTTTATGAGGGTGGCCCTGGCCGCGGGCCTGACGAGCGCCGTCCTCTGCGGCATAATCGGGATTTTCGTCATCCTGAATAAGATAGTCTTCATCAGCGACGGCATCGCCCATGCTGCCTTTGGTGGCATAGGTCTGGGCTATTTCCTGGGATTCGATCCCCTGCTCTTCGGAGTGGGCTCGGCTATCCTGACCGCAGCGGGCATAGGAATGGTGAGCGAGAAGGCGCGGGTTTCCGAGGACACTGCCATTGGAGTCTTCATGGCCACAGGAATGGCCCTGGGAATCATGCTCCTTACCCTCTCCGAGGGCTATGCCAGGGACCTTTACGGCTACCTGTTCGGCAATATTCTGGCCGTGACTGTGAATGACGTCTTGCTGATATCCGGGCTCACCCTGGCCATAATGCTTCTGATCCGTCTGCTCTACAAGGAATTCCGGATAATGAGCTTTGATCCGATCTACGGGGAGGCCATAGGAGTGCCTGTGAAGGCTCTGAGGCTACTGCTTTTGGCCATGGTGGCCTTCAGCGTGGTGGTACTGATCAAGATCGTGGGGATCATAATGGTAATCGCCCTTCTCACCATCCCGGGAGCCATAAGCAGGCAGCACTTGAAAGGGCTGCCGGCTATCATGGCCGGGTCGGTGATCCTGGGGGCGATATTCGTGACTGCAGGACTTCTGGTATCCTACATGCTTGATGTGCCATCAGGCGCTACCATAATCCTCACTGCGGCGATATTCTTCTTCCTGAGCACATTATATTCGAGATAGGTGGGGGGAATCATGTTGGTCATTGTTCGGGCAGATTGAGGCTAAAGCAGATTGAGGTTCAGGCATCGAGCACCACGATATCCTTTCCGGATATACTCTTTTGCAAGATCGATATCTTCCTCTCCAGAAATTGTCCTGCGGTCCAGATATTGGTCCTGGTATGCGAGGACATCTCCCGGGTGCTGCAGCTTCCGCCTGCCAGGGCCAGATAGGGAACCAGTTGATCGGCCAGATGGATATCTGCCGAAGCTCCAGAGGCCAATTCCACAACCAGTTCCTCTGCTGCTCTCCTGCCCACCTTCTCTGCCGGAATGCCTCTCCTGCCCAGGCTGCTCGCTCCCATATAGGCTTTATGAGATCCCGACCATAGGGTGATGCCGCTGCCAGTTGAGGGCAGGCGGAGGACCTCTATGGCAATCCGGGCCTCATATCCCGCCTCCCGCAAGGCCGCTGCCGCCGTCTCGGCCTGCCTTCCGGCCACATGCTCCGGCAGGTTTGAACAGTGGGATACACCCCGGATCTCCGTTTTGGATCGGTCGCCGCTATCGGTTGAGGGATCTTGTGCATCCAGATAGGCAGCCTGGAGCTCCGAGGGCTGGATATGGCAGACCACCTTTCCCTGGCCCTGGGGATAATATCCCCTCTTCTCCAGTTTCAGGCTAACTTTTGCCCCGAAACACTGTAAGGCGGGCAGAAAGACATTGC
>JAXDAR010000126.1:0-7475 GCA_034679645.1 Methanothrix sp.
AATATGGAAAAATAAGATGAAAACGAGGGATTCAGGAGGCAAGAGCTGGAAAAATTAGAGTGAAAACGTCAAAATATTGACGGAGTCCGCTATGGGGACCATTGACCTTAAGTTAATCGGAATTCTCCTATGTACGGTGCCATTTCGGCAGGATCAGTTAAGGTAATTGTTGTATAGTTACATTCAGGGCTAGCAGCAGTGCCAAGCTCTATCCTACAAGAATCATTTCCGGTCCAGTCTGGAGGGCCATCATTTGGCTCACTATCTGGCTCCAAGAAGCAGTCTTGACTTGTTCCGATTGAGAAGCTCCTTTCTCCCAAGCCTGGTACATTAGAGATGATCTCTGCAGAAACTGTAGCAGTAGCAAGTACTCCTAACTCGAATGGATCTTCGCTATCTATTATGCGCCAAAGGTAGCCGCAGGTATCAACGTCCAATGTGACGGATTTTAGTTCTCCTAAAGACGGGTCGAATTTATCAACCTGTGTTGAATTCACATAGTTGAGTTGGCGAATTGGCAATTCACCACATGGTGGTTTGTACGTCAAGGCTGAAGCAGACAGGCTAAAAAGTAGCCCTGTCAGGACGACAGCCATTAACAATATTTTAATTTTCAAATAAATCACCTCTGCTAAGGGAAAGCTCTGCTCGTATCTTCAGGTCTTGGCGACTTTCGAAATGCTGAAGATAACTTAGGAACGCGGGTCCGGTTTCCGGCATATTTCATCACGGTTCTTTGCATCGAGCCGATCCCTCAAGCTTTCCTGATCATATGTCCGTATTCGATCATTTCAAAATAGGATCCTGAATCGAATCCATCATGCTACAATAATATATCTAAGAGCCTTTCAACATATATATACATTTCGAACTCAACTATGTCTCAAAATATTTAGGTTAAGAATCTCATTTTACCGTATTTGCCAACTTTTAGCATTATCTTTAATACACATGCATCAATTCCTATCAAAAAATTTTTGATAAAAATCTCTAATTTTATAATTACATTATCTGCTTCCCGGCCATTGGATGATTAAAATACTGTCATGTTCGATCTCGCCAGGGCCTTCAGCTGCTCTGCAAACTCAGCCTATTGCTGGATCACTCCTCCTGGAACAAGCATTTTTCTTCAATATGCCTTTAAGTCTGGAACCCCTTCAGTAAGATCTATAAGCCTGCAGATGGTAGGATTTAATGGATATCATGTATGCTCTGCCGCTGTTCAAAAATCATTCTTCTCTTGTTCTTATTCTACTCGTTCTTCTCGTACTTGACACGATGGCAAGCCTTGCATCTGCGGAAAAGGTGGATGAGGATTCATTCACAAGCAGCCCCATCAAGACCTATAGCTACAGGATCATTAATTCTTATCCCCACGATCCTGATGCCTTCACTCAGGGTCTGGCATATGAGGATGGCCTGCTGTTCGAGGGGACAGGGCTATACGGCCAGTCCAGCCTCCGTCGGGTCGATATCCGGACGGGAGAGGTTCTAAAAAGAGTCCATATTGGGGATGAGTTCTTTGCCGAGGGCATAGCCATCTGGGGGGAGAGGATCATCCAGCTCACCTGGCAGTCTTTTAAGGGCTTTGTGTGGGACAAAAAGAATCTGACCCAAACGGATTGCTTCGCCTACCGGACCGAGGGCTGGGGGCTGACATCAGACGGCAAAAGGCTGATCATGAGCGATGGATCTGATGCACTCTATTTCCTTGATCCAAATGACTATTCACTGCAGGGAAGCATTAGGGTCACCGCTAGCGGCGTGCCGGTCCGGGGAATAAACGAGTTGGAGTACGTCAACGGCATGATCTACGCCAACCTCTGGCCCAGCAGCTGGATTGCGATTATATCCCCGAATACCGGAGAGGTGACTGGAAGGATAAATCTGTCGGGAATCCTGGATGAGGCTGGCATCCAGGAGAGAAGGGTGGACGTATTGAATGGCATCGCCTATGATTCCTCAGGAGACCGGCTCTTTGTGACCGGAAAGCTCTGGCCCAGGCTCTTTGAGATAGAACTGGTGGAAGAGGCATCTTGAAAAGGTATCAGGGGACATCCAGATCGCCCGAAGATGATGCGATGCAAGAAGAGCATCCCCAGGTCGCTGGATCACCCTGTGCATTTTCGCCTGCGTCGCAGGGCATCCATTCCTCCGTCCAATCCTGCTCGATGTAGCTCAAGCCCAGACACGAAGCTGCCTGCCTGGCAGAGCTGTTCTCCTGGTTTTGAGAGCCGGGGATTTCTATCCTGGAAGCCACATCTGCCCGCGCATAGCTGGCACCTTCCACAGAATATGCTTCGATGCGGGCCTGATTTACATAGACTCCGCGTTGCATTGCTTTTGCGGTATAATTAATATGTCTCGTTTCACCCGGGAGCAGTTCAACGATCGTCCAGAGGATCTCACCGGTACTGTGATCGGTAGGGGTGAATGATGAGCCCTGAAACACCATTCCACCAGGCAACATATCTCGAACAGTGGCAGTTATGGATTGATTATTGTGGTTCGTCAGGGCGATGCAGTAATGAACCAGCATGGGATCTATCAAGTCAGCTTCGGCTGTTTTGGCAGCAGCCAGATCCGGTGGGCAGCATCCCAGCCAGTCAAGCTGTAAAGCAGATAATGCCTCTGCTTCCACCCATTTATCTGAATAGTTCCCCAGAACCTTAATCTTGTTGACCAGGCTGTCCGCTTGCTCGTAAGTTGCATCGAGTTTGAGCTCAATGCTGGTAGAGGATCCTATCCCAAGATCTATTAGAGTCCACCGGGCGAAGCTCCTGTTCAGTTCTGCCGGCCTCAGTGAAGAGCTAACGTATCCGGTGCCGGGTGGGTAATAATCGGTTATGCTAATCGGTCCAAGGGCTCGGGTACCATCGTTGGTAACAGTTATGACGTAGTCAATGAACTCTCCACCGTTTGCGGGTTTGCCTGATACAGTGGCGTTGATATGGGGTTCATCGAACCGGGCAGTCCCCTCTATCATCAGGTTCCTTGAGATCCTGTAGACGCCACTATACTCTTGATAAATAGATGCGCTGCCGTCACTCTTGTTTTTGATCGATTGGCCGCTGGAGGCTTCAAAGCGAGCCGTCCCGGAAAAATCGGCTTGCGTTTTCATATTTTTCAGCCCTCCGGCAACAGTGCTCTTATTGATGAAATCTGCATTGGAGATCTCCTCAGCAATGTAGCTGGACGTCTCGGAGCTGACCGAGCCTATTGGACTTAATTCTCCTGAACGGGACCACATACCCTCAGTCCATTTTTTAGAAATGCTTACAGCGAATTCCGGTTTATAACTGTAGTTTAGAGAGCCATAGCGAGCATTTATGAATTTGTCCATGTAGCTGGTCTGAGTTTGAATCTGCTCATTTATCTGATATGTTCCTGTTCCGGAATGGTAGCTCTTTTGTCTATTTTTCACGTTCTTCTCCGAGGAGATCGATCCATTGCCCGAAGCTGAATGCACAAGCACGACATTCTTGCCGTATTCATCGAATCTCTTATCGATCCTGAATCCTCCCAGGTAATCCTCTGCAGAATCATAAATAGCCGGTTCATTGCAGCAAGAGGAATCATTCGAAGGCATCTTCTGTTCCCTGAAGTGACCGGCCCCATCAAAGGATATCTCAGATTTCACAGTTGAGCCATTCTTATCCAGGGCAACCGAATTATTGCTCTGAATCATGCTGGCATACATGATTTGCTGCCTGGAGAAGCTTCCGGTCTCACGATTCCTCGCCATCTGCATCTCAGACCAGCGGGAGCTATGATTGATTGATCTGCCCGCCGGTAACGAGAAGGATGATATGCCGAAGCTCTCCGAAAGATCAGTCTGGATCTGTATGGTGCTATTCGGAGAAGAGAGCTGGGATTCGATCTCTCTGGAATAAGTGCCGCTTCCATGTCCCGTAGACCTGACCTCTGATCCTTCAGAATCCTGAACCAGGATTGTCGAATTGGATGAATTGAATTCCCTGCCATGGAAGGCGGTTATGTTGGCGTAATTTCTCAGGCTTTCGGGCGGTGTTGTGGTTGAGAGACGCCTGTCGAAATAAACATAACCCTCTCCATAGACCGATTGGCTCTCCTTAAACGTGATATCTGGCTGTTCTTTGATTCTGACAAAGAGGTCAATCGATCCGTTAGTTCCTGGCTGCATGGTCCCCATTTTCCATATCAAGGTATTTCCTTTAATATAATCGGGCTCAGGAGTAGAGTTAACATACTCCACTTCAGGAAGGACATCATAAACGGTTACATCATCTGCCTCAAGATCGAGGTAATTTCCGTAATCGATTGTATATTTGACTGTATCCCGGGGAGAGCAAACCTCATTGGCTGATTTTTTGCTTATGTAAAGAGCAGGCTCTTTAATTGAAATATAATATCTGCAGAGAGAATTATATGAAATCGTGAATGTTCCCGAATAGGGCGGGGTCCAGGTCACCACTGCCTTTCCTGGGTCATTGAATCCTTCCACCGACCTGCCTTCTCCGTCCGTGGCATTCCATTTATATCCATCCTGCCAGAGAGGAGCGGAAAAGGCTACAGGGACTCCAGCATATCCGCTTTCAGGTCCTATAGCAGGGCAATTGAAGCTGATGCCGGAAAATTTCTCCACCGAGGTCTTTATCCCCAGAAGGTTTTCGTTCTCATCCTTAGCACCTATAACCTCGGCTAGGTTGACGACCACAAGGTCGGTTGAAGCAATTGCTTTAAAACTGATCTTAGTAATTATGGATTGACCGGGCTCCAGAGGGGAATTCAGCAAGTCATCCCAGGCAAGCACAGATCCAGTATCCTCATCCCAGGGCAGCTCGGAGTTTACTGCTTCCAGGAATTGCTCGGGGTAGTCGTCTATCAAAGGCAGTGAGACAATCCTGCTATTGCCAGTGTTGGTTATGCAAATACGGTAGGTGAGAATATCATTTGTTTTAACATCATCCTTGTCGGAGAGAAGAGTCTTTTCCAGTCGAATGCCACCATTTTGCCTGGGAAGGACCATCAGCTTTATCTCGTCTTTGCCCACGCAGGTGCTTTTATCGTCAATGCTATTCGCGACGTAAGCGGTTATTGTGACATTCCTGGCTTCGCTGACCACGGGTGGAGTCCATTTGAAGACGCTATCTGTGCAGGAATCATATGCTCCATCAGATGCCACCCAGTAAAATTTATAATCAGGTCCCGCAAAATTTTCTCCCTCCAGGGACCTCACATGATAGATGTTGGCGATGCCTGAGAAAACCGTATCCGAATATGAGCTGCAATATGATATGGTCACAACAAATAAAATTATTGATAATATTATAATTTTAAATTTTTTTATAATCACTACCTGCCAGTTTAGCATATTTACTCCATTCAGGATTTATGAATGAAATCTCGCTTTATATTATATATATCTTTTTGAAGTCTGAATGGTGAGGCAAATAAAATTATGTGAAAAGGGATGCGAGGTTCACTGATCTTCATTCCAGGGAGGGGGATTTGGGAACCTCGGCCCTCTTGATGAAGTAATAAGCATCATGGGATTCCTGGATATGATGCTTTATTCGGACTCTTCGGCGAACTACTGTATGCTCGGCTTGGGCTTATGAATCACATAAAGCTTCTTTGTGACTTCTATTTCATACCCTTTTCCTGTATGATTCTTTATCTTCAGCTTTATGGTATGCTCTCCCAATGATAGCTTTGTTGCATCTATCTTTGCGTAGCGCTTGCCTTTTTCTGGATGGTTTCTGTATCCAGGAGCCTCGTCATCTACCGACCACTGCAGATCCAGCCCATTGTCTCCGATAGACTCGTCCAGCCCTACCTCAACATCGGAATCGTCCTGGCATACAATCAATTCATCACCAATTACGGAATCGGTTGGGCCGTCCACCACGATTTCCTGGGAGGTTTCTCCAATGCATGTTGTCAGGCCCGCACCATCCTGCCCTTTCTTGGGAGTCAGTTTTGCCTTTATCTTGAACCTCTTTTGCTGCCCATTAGGGATTGCAGGTGTGGGGAACTCAAATGATCCGGCATTCGATCCAGTTTGGGTGAGAACACCAGTGGTCACCAGGTCATCACCGATCTCATTTCCATTTTCATCCACCTCGACTACTGTCCAGAAATAGTCATAGTTAACTCCACCCTGGATTTCCTGGTCTATCGCCGTCAGACTTACTGTCTGTCCAGGTGTCATTGCTTCCTGCACACTGGCACTCGCTGCCATGCTCAGGGCGGCCAGAAATACTGTCAAGGACAGTACTATGAGATTCTTTATCATCTGTTTGATCCTCCAATTCTACGATAGCACATAGTTCACTTCTTTAAGTATTATAGACGATTGAGTGCAGTTCTTGTTCAAAATTATACAAATCAGATCAGCTCACCATTCATATTTTTATATAAACATCTGTATTTATTTTAAGTATCCTCATTAAAAGCGATCTACCCCGCTGCCCATCTTCATAGCTATTACTACCGAAAGTTTAATAAGTTCTCAACTATAGTAAAAAACATAAGCACTTAACTGAAGTTAAGAATTTGATGGTGATATGATAGATGCTAACCAATGGGCAATTCAGTTGGATTTTGATCGCTACGATGCTATTTCTGGCCCTGCCACAATTATCGCTGGCGAATGATGATACAGTGATAGTGAATGTGATGATTGATGTCAATTCATTCTCTTCTCCCACTCCGGATCAAGAGAATCTAACCCATGAATCCCTCATCAATTTAACAAATGCTCTGAGTGCCAGGGGCCTGAATACCACGTACTATCTATCCGGGGAGTCCATCCCTGTTGAGCGGCTCTACCTGACATACCTGGGTGAATCTCCCCGGCGTGAGCTGGCCATGGGAAGCATGAAGGCCGATGAAAAGCTGGGATCCCTTTCCGGTTCCAGGCAGAAGGATCAACTGGAGAAGATGAAAAGCTATGTTAAGGCCTGCCATGTCTGTGGAGGAAAGACAATCGAACCCAGGGGCTTCAAGCCACAGTCTCTATCCCAGAATAACGCCACTTACCAGGCACTGGCTGATATAGGAATTGTCTATGATTCCGGATTTATTGCCGGTCTGTTATACTATCCTGGCCATGAGAGTGATACCTGGCCATATCTCATCGAACCGCATAACATTTATGCAGTCCCTGTCAGCAGCTACAATTTCTCCGGGGAGCCGGCAATTCTGTCTGACCGGTACGCAAAAGAGAAGAGAGAGTTGAACAGCTCTCAATGGTATGAACTGCTAATAGGAAAATTCAATGAATCCTCGGAAAATGATGAGCCAATGGTTGTCGTCTTTGACAACTTGATATCCGGCGTTGACATGGCATACTTTGAAACCTATCAGAGGTTCATCGATTATGCCACTCTAAGGAATGCCTCATTTGTCACCACCATGGAGTTGGTGAACATATCTTCGCAGAGGGCGCAGGCAGAAATCATTCTTAATCCATCCAATAATACCACCATTGC
>JAXDAR010000127.1:0-2736 GCA_034679645.1 Methanothrix sp.
GAGAAGCTGAGAGAGATAGAGAGGGTTGAGCCGGAGAAGCTCAAGGAGAGGACCAGGCTCAAACGCGAGAAAGAAAAGGTAGATGAGTTTGAGAAGTTTACCGTCGAGTGTCCAGAGTGCGGCAGCCACACCCTCGTCCGCGACTATGAGCGAGCGGAACTGGTCTGCTCAGATTGCGGCCTGGTCATAGACGAGAATTTCATTGATCAAGGTCCGGAATGGAGAGCATTCGACCATGATCAACGCATGAAGAGGTCGAGAGTCGGCGCCCCCATGACCTACACCATACACGACAAAGGCCTCTCCACCATGATCGACTGGAGGAACAGGGACTCCTATGGAAAGACCATCTCCTCCAAGAACCGAGCCCAATTATATCGCCTGAGAAAATGGCAGAGGCGTATCAGAGTCAGCAATGCCACAGAGAGAAACCTGGCCTTTGCCCTCTCCGAGCTGGACCGGATGGCCTCCGCTCTGGGCCTGTCCCGAAATGTTCGGGAGACGGCGGCGGTGGTATATCGGAAGGCAGTGGACAAGAACCTCATCCGGGGAAGGAGCATCGAGGGGGTGGCCGCGGCAGCTCTTTATGCCGCCTGCCGGCAGTGCAATGTGCCGCGCACCCTTGATGAGATAGCAGAGGTCTCCAGGGTATCAAGAAAGGAGATCGGAAGGACCTACCGCTTCGTCTCCCGTGAACTGGCCTTGAAGCTCATGCCCACCAGCCCCATAGACTACATTCCCCGCTTCTGTTCCGGCCTCAACTTGAAGGGCGAGGTGCAGGCCAAGGGAATTGAGATCCTGCGCCAGGCGGCGGAAAAGGAGCTGACCAGCGGGCGCGGGCCTACCGGTGTGGCCGCTGCTGCCATCTACATCGCCTCCATCCTCTGTGGAGACCGCAGGACGCAACGGGAGGTGGCGGATGTGGCCGGTGTTACCGAGGTCACCATCAGAAACCGCTACAAAGAGCTGGCAGAAGAGCTGGATATAGAGATAATCCTCTGAAAAGCTTTGGCTATATCCACAATTCCTTTTTGCAGGCTAATTTTTAAATTTAAAATTGTCTATCTCAATATTTTTTAAACAAGTGGCAGTGTGCCCAATAGCTTCCTGGAGAAATGCAATTCGAACAGATTATTTTATCTAGAAATAGGTTATCTTAATCTTGGTGATTTAGTGCTCCGCAGGTCTCAGATATTGGTGTTGATCATTTTGTTGCCAGCTATCTCGAATGCAACAGCTATATCAGATTCATCAATGGGGGATCTGCTGCTCTCTTCAGATACTCTGCTGATGTATGAGCAGTATTATGATCTCAATCAAGGGGAAGTTTATGCTTCCGGACCGGTGCAATTCGAGATCTATGGATCTGAGCCATCCTATCTGATTATAGACGGGCAATCAAGGCCCTATGATTCCAATTATATGCCCTCAAACTCTCTCTGGATTCAGGGAAGGACCAGCTGGACCCAATATATAAAATGCCCATTAGGCGCGCGTTTTAAGATGCTGGCCTATTCCGATGGAGGGCCGATCACAATGATAGAGACATATCCTGACGGCTACCGGGATGTGCAGCAGTACCCATTCTATCGGGGATACACCCAACTGGTCTTCCTGGCCGATGAGATCGGGCGGCATACCCTGGTATTCTATGGCAATGGCCGGCAGAGCAATGAAGTTGTGGTTGATGTTGTAAGCAATGGCCGCTCCTCATACGGGACTGTTATTCCTCCAGGACAGCCCAAGGAGAGCACCGTGATCATAGACATTGGAGCCAGCGATCGAGGATTTGGCCAGCCTCAGGGGAAGAAATGCGATATCACAGGCACCTGGAAATTTCAAAATGGATTTAGTTGCACTTTCTATTCCGATGGCAGGGTTGAATCCCGGACAACCGAGGGCGAATTGTACGATAGTGGCACATGGTATGCCATCGATGCATCAAAGGGGCAGTATGGTGGGTCCTGGCAAAGTGGCTGGAAGTCTAGGCTCACGCTTTCCAGTGATTGCTCTACCATTAAATTTATTGATACAGGCAATGGAGGATCCGAAAAAACATTCTACGGGACTAGAGTAACATCAGGTTCCCTTCCCGGGATGGGTGACATATTAATCGACAGCGCAGATCAGGGATTTGATCCCACTGCACCAGTCCAGGCCAATGACGATCCTTTTGGCCAGTTGCCCGAGATATTCATTGACGGCGCTGAGGATGGATTTGATCCCACTGCTCCGCTCCTGGGAGAGATGATCTGAGGCTGGCAGTGATGCCCTGGCGGTGAGGTCTTCAATAGAAACTGAGGAAATGACTGATGAACTGAATGAGATGGTCTTTTAGATGCCTGTCTCAATTCTTAGTTTTTATAAATTATCCATTGAATAATAGATCATTGAATAATTTTTCATTAAATAATGATTTTGCTAGATGGGGGTTCTATTTCCCGGGCTTATCCGCCGATGAAATTCTCTGATTTCTTCAGGCAATTGGCAACCAGTTATTTATATCAAGTGATATAATTTGATTCTGTTCATCCGGGGTGATGATGCGAATGAATTCGGCAGAAGGATTTATTATCTCAGCGCTGGTTGTTTTTTCTGTGCTCATAATCAGCGGCTCTGGACTTTCCTCATCTCCGGATAAGGAGCCGGAGAAAATGAATGGAAGCGAGATCACCACCTCCTGGAACCTTTCCAGTTTATTCCAGGATCGAGAGGCTGCAAGTGAAGAATATAAGA
>JAXDAR010000128.1:0-7939 GCA_034679645.1 Methanothrix sp.
CGGGCGTCGATCCATTCCCTGTCCGCGGAAAGTGGCTTGTTGCCATGTCTGGCCTCGGAATAGCTGACCCCCATGGAGTCATAGTTCTCATAAAAGTAGGCAAGGGCGGGATTGGATCTGATTCTGGCCAGGTCCCTCTGATTGGCAAACCACCTTGCGGCCACATCGAATACTGTGAGCCTTAGCTGCGATCCGAACTCCTCGAAAGAGACAAAAGTGAGATCCTTGATGGCCGCTTTTACATTTTCTATGCCATAGATCTTTTGCACGTCATTGCTGGTGACATAAATCGGCCGCTTTACGCTCTTGGTATCAGCATCGAAGTAATGCTTGCGAATATTGGGTGGCAGGTCGTCCTCTGTCAGGTTATCTTTGCGGTTGTAAAGGTCTGCGGTGATGAGCAGCTCTGCAACCTCAATCGCCCCGCATCTATCTAGATCAATCTCTGAGCCCATCTATTTAACTCCCCGGAACTGAACTAGAGGAGTGGACTATAAAAAGAGATAAAGCTTTCTGTGGTTCGCAAATAAATTGTGGTTCGCAAATGATTTGTACCTGATGAAAGCGATCAAAGGCTATGTCTGTGCGCACCAGTGAAAACATTGCTCTTGGCACCGCCCTCGCCCTTTTATTTCTCCTCGTCCAGATCAGTCCCTGCCTATCCGATCAGGGGGAGACTTCCGGGCGGGAGATGGTCCCGGATCTGAGCGGGATCTGGTCTATTGAGGGCCTGGAAGAAGTGGGTGGGGTGGTAATAGCCCTGGAGCAGAACGGCAGCCAGCTTTACGGCAGAGCCAAGTACGAGCCGGATAGCGGCGAGGGATGGAACGGGCAGGTTATCGGATCGGCCACTGGGGACGGGATCGAGCTGGTGATTGCAAGCGGGCAGGATGATGTTCTCGTTTCCAGAAGGCTCCTGGGTAGATATGAAATCCTCAATCAGTCAATTCTTGGCCAGTTCATACAGACATTTGATGGACAGGTCATAAATCAAGGCCACTTTGTAGCCATTATCATCAATCCAGATACATCTCTCTATTCTCCTGCGATCATCGGAAGGGTGGAGAGGGAGGATTTCAAAGCAGTTACAGAGCACATGGTCGGGAAGAAGGCAACTGGTGGTGGAGAGTCACGGTCAAACCTGACATATCCGGCCGAGATCTCTCCCTCAAACCAGACAATGCAAGAGAACCGTCTGGCAGACTCGGGATACTATGATGTTCATCGGGATCTAGAGAGCATCCTGACCGGTGTATGCTCCCCTGGGCCGTCTCTTAGCTGAAGACGGGATCGGCTTTTCCCAGCAGAATGGCAGCGATGGGAGCTTGCAGTCAGTCCATGACGCTTTTTCCATCTTCTCAGAGCCATTTGCTTCACTCTGTATTTGATCTGGCGCTGTCTTATCTTTACCCTGAACCATAATCGGGATGATGGGGTTCCAGCCCCATCACCCTTTCCCCGTTACCTCCACCTCCAGCACATCGACAAAGGCCTCTGCATTCCCATCAATAGAGGCCACAATGCTCACATTGTATACCCCCGGAGCGACATTGGCATTCCAGACTCCCATGCACCTGCCGCCGGATGTCTGCAGCAGGCTGGTCCTGGCCACTTCAGTACCGTCGGACGCATCTATCACTGCGCTGCACCTCAAAGTGCCGCTCTGGGTCCCACTGCTGCTGGCCGGGGAAGGAGCGGTCGCATTGGAGGAGGCAGCAGCGCTCTGGCCCGACTTCCCGGTCGAGCCGATCTGCACATAACCGTCCTTCCGGTCCAGATTGGCGAATCCCTGCGGAGATCCAAATCCGCAGGTGGCGCATCCCTTCACCGTCAGCTTTGCTTCTCCTGTTGCTGAAGAATTATCTGCAGAAGAATCCTGCGCAGCCGCCAATTCCCTCTCCCGGAATGATGCGCTTATAGTGGTCGCACTTCCCGATCTCACCGGATTGGGCTGGGCGGATACTTCTGTCAGCTCATAAGGAAACCTGGGCTGGCTCTCCAGCCAGTCCTGCCAGGTGTAGAGCCGGGCATCGTAATCGCTGATGCTGAGTGCATACCACAATAGTGCAGCCTCAACTCCTATATTGGTATAAACCACCACTGTGCGGTTCCGATCCAGGTCAGTGAATAGCTTCTCCAGCTCCCCGGCAGGCTTGATGCTGCCATTTACCAGCACACTCTGATAGGGGATGTTGATCGCCCCGGGAATGCTGGCCAGCTCATAGGCATTTGCAGGCCTGGCATCCACTACCTGTGCTCCGCCGGTGGCGACATATTCATAGGTGGCAAGAAGCTCCGGCCGGATATGGGGGACGTACTCGGTCCCCTGCCTGGTTGCCGAGCGGTTGCTGATATTCAATCCCGCTGCCTTCCAGTCTTCGATCTTGCCCTCCAGCACCCTGACCTTCTCATGGCCCAGATACTTCAGAGCCCAGTAGGTGAAAAAGGCCGGCGACGGTCCTCCACCGCAGGGCAGACACTCCCCGGCGATCAACAGAGAATCGTTGCTGCTGATGCCTGCGTCTCCCAGGAGGCGGGCCATTTCCGCTACCGGCACGATCTCTCCCCCTTCGGAGAAGAATTGGTCGTAATTGAGACTGACTGCACCCTCGATGTATGCCGCCGCACTGGGGCTGATATCCAGTATAACCTCATCCGGATAGATCGAATCCGGGGACGCTATCGCCCCGACAGACTCGAAGCCTCTTTTTGGGGCAGAAGTTGTGCTGTTGCTGCTATTGGCAAGGCTGCTGGAACGGTTAATGTTGCTGCCAATTGTATTGGTGCTGCTGTTGGCCATCAAACCATCGATACTACTGGCAGGGGATGAATTCTGACTGGCGTCGTTTTTCATATCCTCTTCATAATCTGCCTTCTTCTCCAGCCAGCCGTCCAGGTTGGTCCAATCCGGACAGTCGGGGCAGAACTCGCCGGTCTCCATGCCTGCGCTGGCTGATCCTGCCAGGAGAATGAGATAGAAAAGGGAAAGGACGATCAGCAGGGCTGGGATCGCCCTGGCATTGACTGCCGCCCTGGAAAAGGCGGGCGCCCTCTTTCCCTTCTCAGAAAGAAGAGAGCCTGAAAGATCAGATCGCCGTCTCATTAAGCCCCCCGGACCCTCCTCCTATCGAAGATCTGGCTTTTGATTCGTCATCCCAGTCCAGGAGGCTGTAGAGCCGGGCATTGTAGCCCATCATCTCCAGGGCGAACCAGACCACAGAGCCCTTCGTCCCGGTATTGGTAAAGACCGCCACCGGCTGATCTTTGTTCAGCACCATAAATACCATATCCAGCCGGTCCTCGCCAGTGATCCTCCTATCATTCAAAACGCTTTCATAGGGTATACTGACCGATCCGGGTATAGTCCCGCTGGCAAACTCTGATGGCGTGCGGGCATCGACGATCTGCATCTGGCCGCTCCTGACCATATCGTAGGTGGCGGTATAGTTTGAGTTATTCTGAGGGATATATACTACCTCGGGAAGAACTGCCCCACTGGCGGAGGTCTCTCCTCCCGCTGCCGCCCAGTCCTCTGCCGTCCCATCCAGGACGGTAACATTCTCATGGCCCAGCCCTTTCATCATCCAGTAGACATAGGTGGCCAACGATGGTCCTCCGCCGCAAGGCAGACACTCCCCGTAGATGACCACAGAATCCTCTCTGGAGATGCCTGCCTGGCCCAGGATGGTGGCGATCTGCTCTGCCGGCTTCAGGACACCCGGTTCGACAAAGAACTCCATATAGGGAATGACCACTGAGCCTTCAATATGCTTGCTGGTAGCATTGCTGGCATTCTCGCTCACATTGAGCAGAATATCCGCGTCAGAGACCTGATCCAGCGGCAAGAGCATCTCCTGTGCCTTGAGACTGCGATTCATGTCGATCTGCTTTTCTGCTATCCCCGCCGGAGCAGCATCCTGAACATTTCCGTTCTCTCTTACCTCTGCCTGCCGGGTGCTATCCGATGCCACTGTGCTCTCGTTTTCCTGGCTCTCTTCATCCTCTCCGCTCTGGGAGGAGTTCATCCCCCAGCGGATCTCCCGGGACTTCTTGGGCCAGCTGGTTCCTGCAGGCTGCTCTTGGGTGGCGGTCGCATTGCCGATCTCATCCAGTTTGGCCATGGGATCCCAGTCGCCACTGGAGTCGTCGCATGCTCCTCCCAAAGAGGCGCACTCCGGGCCGGCCAGGGCGCTCTGGGCGAGGAGCAGAACTGCCAGAAGTGTTCCGCAGATGATGCCCATCAATATCAGTGTTGATTTCATTCCCGTTATCCAATTCACTCTCGACAGGTCGGCTGCCGACAGGTTAGCTTTCTGGCCAAAATTGCATGCTCCAAAGCAGGCTACCACCTGCACATCCGGGGAGCTGCAACTGCACTTCTCTTTCTCGTCCATTGGTGACACCATTACATTGCCAAATTGCACTTTTTGACCTAAATATGTCCTTTGCCCAGGAGAATGGCTCTGATCTGATACTGCGCAATACCCGGTTATCTCCTGAGCATCCTTTTGAGCTCTTCTACAGTTGCCGTTCTTCCAGTTAAGACCGATTTTCCATCTATATAAAGGGCAGGTGTCATCATCACACCCCGATCCATGATCTCCTGGATGCTGTCCACCTTTATGATCTCTGCATCGGTCCCCGATTCTTCCACTGCCTTCTGTACGTTCTTCAGCAGGCTCTTGCACTTGGCACAGCTTGTGCCCATGACCTCGATCTTCACCATATGATTCACTCCAATTCTATTTCAGGAGATAATCGCTCCATAGAGCATACCCGTTATCGTGGAGATTATCACCACCAGGCTGATGTAAGCGCCGGCCTTCTTCGCGCCAATGATCCTCCAGATCACTATCATACTGGGGAGAGATAAAGAAGGACCGGCTAAAAGGAGGGCCAGAGCCGGTCCAGGAGCGGTCGCTCCCGTACTGTAACCGAATAGCGTCCCCACTATTGGGACCTCCAGAAGGGTGGGCATGTAAAGAAAAGCTCCCATAACCGACGCCAAAAATCAGGCCAGAAAGCTGTTGCTGCCAAACGGGGTTCGAATCAATTCCACAGGCAGATAGTATCCGATGATTCCAGTTACGAATGTACCTGCTACCAGGAGGGGAATGATCTTCCTGGCCAGCCACGCCGTCTCAGAGAAGAACGCCTCCCTCTCCTCAGGCAGATAATATCTCTTCAACATAAAGGCAGCTGCTATCACCAGCCCGGCCAGAATCGCAGTCTTGGGGAGCAGGTCGATGGCGCTGGAGGTGGCCACCAGAAGAACAGCCACCAGTATGGCCATGAAGAGGGGGGTGAGGTATTTGGGTCGGCTGGATTCAGCCTGGTCCGGATTATCCTCCGGCAATAGGGTATCGCTTTTCATCTCGTTTATGCCGGCCTGGCAGCTTTCGGACTTCTGGAATATGGCGGCCATGACCAGGCCGATGACCACTGCCATGACCACCGCCGACACTGCTCTGGCCACTCCCAGCTCCAGTCCCAGGACCCGAGCGGTGAGGATGATGGCCAGGAGATTGATGGCCGGGCCGGAGAGGTATTCCATCAGTGCTTCCAGGCCGGCCTGGAAGGCGGCGGTGACGGCATAAGGATCCGCGACTGCCATCAAAATCATCTCATCCCTGCAATTGACTCTTCCAAAATCCTGCCTGCCAGGGCAAGCTCGGATATCTGCCTCAGGGCCATGCTGTCCACCAGACGGATCAAATCGAATACCTGCTGGTCTTTTATCCGGTAGAGGGTTCTTTTGCCATCAATCCTTCTCTCCAGGATACCCGACTCGAAAAGGATGTTCAGGTGCTTGGAGATTGTGGATTGGGATCGGGAGAATCGAGGGAGGATCTCGCAAACGCAGCGCTCCCCTCCACTCAGGTATTCCAGCAGCTCCAGGCGGATGGGATCGGAAAGGGCGCTGAGGATCTTGACTCTGAGCTCCGATACGGATTTTGGGTTCATTTAGAAGTGCGTGGTGATCATACTTATATCAACTTATCGCCATAAGACGATGATATAAAGCACCAATGGGATTGATCAGAGTCTTCCGAATCAGGGATACACAAGCAGATGGCACATTGAGATGACAGATGAAGTCGGTCCTCTCAGTTGCCTTACCCATCCGGCCATTTCCTCAGCGCAGCGAAATTGTCCTCCTGACATCCAGAGGCAAATTTTTTATGCCTGCCGCTCAGATATAACATCGATGATAAATAAGTTTTTTAATTTCGGCCAGAAGAGCAGCTGGAATATCATTCTTTCCGTTCTGGTCCTCCTCATATTAGATGGATCGGCCCATGCCGCCACCCTCACCGTCCAGCCCGGGGAGCGCATCCAGGAGGCCATCGATCTGGCCCGCAGCGGCGATGTCATCGAGGTTATGAGCGGCACCTACCAGGGAACCCTGGATATCAATAAGGAGGTCTCTTTGATCGGCATCGACTCCGGTGACGGTATGCCGGTGATCGATGCCGGCTCGATTCTGGGATCGGTATTCCTGACCGCCAATAGCAGCCAGATAAGCGGATTCAAGATAGTGAACCCGAACGGCGACGGGATCGATGTCATCTCCAGCCACAACAATATCACCAACAACTCCATAGAAGCATGCGGAGCTGCAATATACCTCATGGTTTCGAACGGAAATACCATATCCAATAACAATGTGTCTGTTCGCTGTCAGGGAGTTATGGGCCTCCTCTCCAGCGACGGCATAATGCTGGCCCACTCCGATGAGAATCTCATCGAGGGCAACACTGCCTCCGGTGCATCCATGGGTATATACCTATACTTCTCCCACAACAACACCATCTTCAATAATACTGCCCAGAGGAATGATCATGGAATCGCCATCAAGGGCTCAAAGAATAACACTGTGCAGGAGAACTGCGTCTGCAACAGCAAAGAGGAGGGAGTCGGCCTTCTCAATGGCTGCAGCGGAAATACAGTCACAGGGAACAATGTGACCCATAACTCCATCGGGATCTACCTGCGGGATTCAAACCACAATATTATTTATCTGAACGACTTTGTAGATAACCTCCAGAATGCGTTATCCACTGGCTCAGAGAATAGATGGCACTCTCCGGAACAGATCAGCTACTCATGTGCAAGCGAGGGATATACCGGCTTTTTGGGCAACTATTGGTCCGATTATGAGGTAACGGACTCAGATGGCAACGGCCTGGGCGATATCAGCCACCGCTTTGAATATGACGGCCAGGATGACTACCCTCTGATGATTCCCAGCTGCGATCTGATCAAGCCCAGGATTTTCCATAAAGGCATGGTGATCGAAGGATAGAGTGGTGCGATAGCGGCGGGATAAGCGATCTGTGAGAGAGCGATATGGATGCAACGCGATACGAAATGTGGAGTTCTAATTCCGCATTTCGGGTCCAAGGATCAGCTCCGCCCCCGCGAATGGTGTCCTGGCCAGGGCTTATAGAATTAGATCGTACTTGACCTCGGTGACCGTGCTCCCCCAGATCTCATGAGTCATATTTTCTTTCAGAACAAATCCCACTGAGCGATAGAGATTTGCCGCTATGTGAAGGGTGTCCACCGTCCACAGGAAGGTGGATCTATACCCGGAGATAAGGCTGAAATCAAGGGCTTCTTCCACCAGCCACCTGCCGATCCCCCGCCCTCGGATCTCCGGCTCCAGGAGAAGCCAGCGAAGCTGAGCCTCATCCTCCGAGTGCTCGACTATGGCCACCGAGCCAACGATCCGATCACACTCTTCCAGGATCCAGATCCGCTCCCGCGGGGACTGGAATTTGGCGAACTCGGCCAGGGGCAGGGCCACATAAATATCAAATGTGTAGTCCCAGCCCTGCTGGGGTGCATAAAGAGCTGCATGCATGAGAGTGATATAGCCGATATCCCCAGGGCGGAATTCATGCCGAATAGAGATTGATGAACAGGGAAATGGCCT
>JAXDAR010000129.1:0-11036 GCA_034679645.1 Methanothrix sp.
AAAAGATGAAAAACCACGAGATCAAGACGGTCGAGCGCCGGTTTCTCCTCGCCATCCTGCTCACCTTAACCATCCTCATAGTGGAGGCAGTGGGCAGTTGGTGGACCGGCAGCCTGGCCCTGCTCTCCGATGCCGCCCACGTCTTCCTGGACGTTTTCGCCATTCTTCTCAGCTGGCTGGTCATCCGCCTCTCAACCATGCCGGCGGACGAGCGATATAGCTACGGTTTTCACCGCTTTGAGGTGATAGCCTCCCTGGCCAACGGGCTGACCCTGGGATTCGTCTCCCTGGGTATACTGGCGGAAGCATACCACAGGCTATCAGAGCCGGCGGCAGTGAAAGGGCTGGATCTTCTCCTTTTAGCCACCTTCGGCCTGATAGTGAACCTGATTGTGGCCTATATCCTGGGAGGCGGCCACCTCCACCATCATGATCACCACTCCCATCAATCCGAGGACCTCAATATCCGCTCCGCGAGGCTCCATGTGCTGGGAGATGCCGCCGCCTCCCTGGGTGTGATCGTCGCTGGAATCATCATCTGGCAGACAGGTTGGACTCAGGCCGATCCCATAGCCAGCATCATCATCAGCCTGATAATATTCGCCAGCTCTTACCGGCTGATCAGAGACTCATTCCGTATCATGATGGAGGGTGTCCCGGCATGCATCAACCTGGAGGAAGTATCCCGGTCCATAGGCAGCGTTCCGGGAGTCCTCCAGGTCCATGACCTGCACGTCTGGGGGGTGTGCTCCGGCCATACCATCCTCAGCGCCCATGTGGTGATCGAGGACCAGATGCTCTCTTCAGGGGAGAGGATATTGGAGGAGATCAGAGGAAATCTGCATGATCTGTTCGGAATAGAGCATATCACCATCCAGCCCGAGCATGAGATCGGCTGTGAGGGCTGCGGACGGATAACAGAAGCCGGCGTTGCTGCCGCCGATGGCGGGTGCAAAGATAAGGCAAGGCCGGATGATGGCAGAAAATTCAGATAAAGCTAATGCAGCACTCCGTCCGATCTCATGAGATCCAGGCACTTTAGAACGGAGTAAGCCGAGCGGTTGACCCCGGCGCTCCTCTTCTCAGTGTCGGTTCCCACGCAGTAGAGGTTTTTTATCGGAGTTCTCACATCCCCGAATCCCAGGTTCAATCCCCAGGATGCTTTCTCCGGTATCAGCTCCTGGTAGTGAATCAAATCGATATGGTCCTCGATATCTGGAACCTTGTGGACGATTGACTGGAAGGCTTGCTTCCTTATCTGCCTCATATCGTATTCGCCATCCAGAGTGAATGCAAAGCCCACTAGCTGATTGCCCTTCGGGGCCAATGTGGGATCATAGTTGGTTGTCGGAACCACCCAGGCATATGGATCCGAGTCCACCCACATCTCCGAGCCATAATTGGGAAACAGCCTCTTAGTCAGGCCCAGCCATATGGTCAGGGACTTGACCTTCTTGATTGAGGAAAGGTTCTGGATGTATTCCACAGGCAGGTCGTCGACCAGATCAGGCAGTTTGGATGAGAATCCCGAGTACACCACCGTATCGCATTCGTAGCTGTCCCGATTGGTGACCACCTGATCCGCCCGGACAACCTGATCTTTTTGCCGGAGGCCTTCTATCTTCAGGACCCTCTCATCTGTCATTATCTTCACCCTCCCCTCGGGAAATGAGGAGGTGATGGAGTTTATGATGGACTGGAGCCCGCCCTTCGGATACCCCTGGTCCTTTGCCCCCTCGGTCATGAACAGGTCGTAGATCTTTCCCACATAGGGCACGGAATGGGTATTGTGGATCTTGTTGTCAATGAACCGGGAGATGGGAGCGTTATCCGCAGATGTGCCCACCATGAAGTAGCACAGCCAGTCCATAAATCTCCTGGTGGTGCTGGACAGAGCATTGGGAAGGACGGCGGATAGAGGAATATTGGAGAAGTCCTTGCCCGAGTTCAAGAGGTAGAGGGTATTGAAGAGCGCCCGCATCAAGAGCAGCCTGTCGGTCATGGGAATCAGGCTGAACGTCATCCAGGAGTTGATGCTCCAGGGAAAAGGCTTAACCTCATCCCCGATTCGCACAAAATACTTCCCAAAAGGTGCAAACTGAGGAACTACGCTGAAGTACCTGTCCATCAGCACCTTCAGGGGGCCGCTTTCCAGCCTGGTTATGGCATGAGGACCGGTATCCAGGCGGTAGCCGTCCACCTCATAGGACCTGCAGACCCCGCCGATATAGTCCTCTTTCTCCAAAATCAGTACGTTCTTTCCTTCCCGGGAAAGGGCGAGTGCGGTCAATAAGCCGCTGATCCCTGAGCCAATAACCACAACATCATTCTTTTTCATAGATCATTATCCAATTTTTAATATCGCCTCCCACCTTATGTATCAGAATGCTTAAGCCTTTTGGCCCGCAAGCAGTCTCAGGGCGTAGATTGTCCGGCGGACGAGCCGGAAGAGGAGGATGATAGCAACTCCATGGAAATGGCAAGGCCGGCGAAAGAGCCTTTATATCCAATAAGGTGATCTTGGGCCTGAAGACAAAGAGAAGCGGGTTTAATGTGTGGGATAACATGATCACCAGAGAAGATGTGGAGCACATCGGCTGGCTTGCCAGCATCAAGATCGAAGAAGAAGAGAAGGATGAGTTGGTGGAGCAGTTCAACACCATTCTGGAGTACTTCCATCAACTGGATACGGTGGACACAGAGGGAGTGGAGCCCACCTACCGGGTGGTTGAGCTTGCCAATATCTTCAGAGAGGATGTGGCCAGAGGCTCCCTGGCTCAGGAAGAGGCGCTTCTTAATGCGCCCCGGCGGGAAAATGGCTACTTCAAGAGTCCAAGGATCGTGTGATCATGCTATCTGAGCTGAAGGCGACCCTGCTGGCCGGATCGGCAGAGGAGTATCTGGCCCGGCTTTATGAAAAGATCGAGAAGGGCATGCTCAATGCCTTTACCACTCTGGCCAAAGAGCCGGCTCTGCGAGAGGCGAGGAGCTTTGATCAAAATCCGGGCCACGGTCTCCTGGCCGGAGTTCCCATCGCCATCAAGGAGTGCATATCCACCAAGGGGATTGAGACCAACTGCAGCTCCAGGATCCTGCAGGGGTACATCCCGCCCTATGATGCCCATGTGATCGAGCGGCTTAAGGCTGAAGGGGCCATAATCATGGGCAAGACCAATATGGACGAGTTCGCCATGGGGACCTCCACTGAGACCAGCGCCTTCGGCCCGACCAGAAACCCCTGGGATACCGACTGCGTTCCGGGCGGCTCCAGCGGGGGGAGCGCAGCCTGCGTTGCTGGCGGCGAGGCTCCCTGTTCTCTGGGATCGGATACAGGCGGTTCAGTGCGCTGTCCGGCGTCGTTTTGCGGCATCGTAGGATTGAAGCCCACCTACGGCCTGATCTCCCGCTACGGCCTGGTGGCCTATGCCAACTCCTTAGAGCAGATCGGGCCACTCACCCATACGGTAAGGGATACCGCACTCCTCCTGGAGGTCATCGCCGGCCACGACTGGCGCGACTCCACCTCTGCGGAGAAGAGCAGCTATCTGCCCGACCTGGAGCGGGGAGTCTCAGGCCTGAAGATCGGCATACCAAAGGAGTACATCGGGGAAGGAGTGAACCCTGATGTGGAGAAGTCGGTCTGGGATGCCATATCCGTCCTGGAGAGCCTGGGGGCGAGCTGGCAGGAGGTGAGCCTCCCCCATACCCAGTATGCTCTGGCTGCCTATTATGTGATCGCCATGAGCGAGGCCTCATCCAATCTGGCCCGCTTCGATGGTCTGCGCTACGGTCTGCGCCAGGCGGGAGAGGACCGGGACTGGCACACCACCTTCTCCGAAATTCGCAGCAAGGGCTTCGGACCGGAGGTGAAAAGGCGCATACTCCTGGGAACATATGCTCTGTCCGCAGGTTACTATGGACGCTACTATCTCAAGGCCCTGAAGGTGAGGACCCTGATCAAAGAGGATTTCCTGAAAGCCTTCAAGCAGGTCGATATCCTCGCCAGCCCCACCATGCCCATTCCCGCCTTCAGGATCGGCGAGCGCATAAACGATCCACTATCCCTTTACAAGGCCGATATATTCACTGTGCCCATCAACCTGGCGGGGGTGCCGGCGATATCCCTGCCCTGCGGATTTTCCGGCCGGCTGCCCATAGGTCTGCAGCTCATCGGCCCCCACTTCGGGGAGAGGACGATATTGCAGGCGGCGCATGCCTATGAGGCGGCGACGCCTTATCACAATAGGACGCCAGGGGAGGTGGTCTAGATGGATGACGTCATCATCGGCCTGGAGATTCACGTTCAGCTCAACCGGCTGGAGTCGAAGATGTTCTGCGGCTGCTCGACCAGGTATCATAACTCCGAGCCCAATACCCATACCTGTCCCGTCTGCCTGGGTCTGCCCGGCTCATTGCCGGTGATCAATCGCAAAGCAGTGGAGAGCGGCATAAAAGTGGGCCTGGCCCTCAATTGCCGGATCGAGGAGGAGACCCTCTTTTACCGCAAGAACTACTACTACCCAGATCTGCCCAAGGGCTTCCAGATCAGCCAGTATGACTTTCCATTAGCTACAAACGGCCACATCATGATCCTGGGCGACGACGATCAGGAGAGGAATATCCGCATCAACCGGGCTCATATGGAGGAGGACCCGGGACGGCTGGTGCACGCCGGCACCATAGACAAAGCGAAATACACCATGGTGGACTACAACCGCTGCGGAATGCCTCTCTTAGAGGTGGTGACGGAGCCCGATCTGCACTCTCCCAAGGAGGCGCGGGCGTTTCTGGATAAGTTGAAGAGCATCCTCGAGTACCTGGACGTCTTCGATGGCTCCCTGGAGGGGGCGATGAGGGTGGATGCCAACATCTCTCTTTTGGGCGGGGACCGCTCGGAGGTCAAGAACATATCCGGCTTCAAAGGGGTGGAGAAGGCTCTGTCCTATGAGATCACCCGCCAGAGGAACCTGGCCCGGCGGAACATCAAGGTGGTGCAGGAGACCAGGCACTTCGACGAGCTGCGCAACATCACCGTCTCCATCCGCAGCAAGGTGGGGGCGCACGACTACCGCTACTTCCCCGAGTGCGATCTGGTGACGCTGCGCATCGCCTCCTGGGTTCCGCCTATCAGGGATGCTCTGCCTGAGCTGCCGGACGCGAAAAGGGAGAGGTTCGTCCGTCAGTACGGTCTGGCCGATGACCATGCGAAGTCATTGACCACGGAGATCAGAGTGGCCAACTTCTATGAGTTCGTGGCCGCCCGGGCTCCGCCGAAGATGGCCGCGGTTTGGATCGCCGATGTGCTCAAGGGAGAGCTGAACTACCGCGATCTGGGAATAGAGAGCTTCAATCCTGAGCATATGGTAGAGATTGTGCAATTGCTGGGAGAGAATAAGATTACCGAGCACGGGGCAGTGGAGGTCATCCGCGACCTGCTGGACCACAAGGGCAGCAGCCCCCAGGAGATCGTCACCTCCCGCGGCCTGGGCAGGGCAGAGGATGATGTGGTAGTCAGGGCGGTGGCCGAGGCGGTGGCTGAGTGTGGCGCGGCGGTTGCGGACTACAAAGCGGGAAGCGAGAGGGCTCTGAACTATATCGTGGGCCAGGTGATGAAGAAGACCCGGGGGAAGGCCAGTCCGGGCGAGGTGCATAACCTGGTCCGGGCCCAGGTGGACAAGCTCTAGGCGATGGCTGGCGGGGATGGGGATCTGGAGGAGGTTTCCGGAATAGATCAATCTCTTCCAGCTCCTGATTCTGCTGGCCAGGTTTTACATCTCCGGATACCTTTTTTCATTGCTTTTCTGTTGGGGAAGAGTTAATTACTTATATGCTGGATCGTCCAATATAGGAATTAAAATGGCAATGCTACTGGGATTGACATTGAGTGCAGCGGGCCTCTTGCTGCTGAACAGAGTGTTTAAGCAGAGCTTCGGCTCACAAAAGGCGGCCGAGGGCTCAGAATCCAGGGATAGAGTCATCGAGATCCATGACTATGAGATCCTGGACGACATTCAGAGTCGGGCTTCTGAGGGCTATAAAGTGAAGATAAACTGATAAAGCTAATATAGTGTATATTATTATTGTTTTAATTATCAAATAGATTAAACCTCGCGCTGCCGTATCTATTCTGGCTAAAGGAATTTTCCGCCGTCCAGCCCACTTCATCTATTGCCCACTCTGCGGGTGATTAAAGCGTTCAACGAGCCCGCATGCGCGCGGGTCACGGCAGACGAGCCCTGTCCAGCGGCGGCCCTTTCGTCCCTGGGATCAAAGAAGCAATCTCGGAAGCATCCGAAGGTGCATCGGCAACTCTAAATATTGATCACGTCCATATATCTTTTAGCTCTCACCTACATTGCAGGTGTTAGAGATGAAGATAAAAGCCTTTTATGAGAATAACGTGCTCAAGCCTCTCGGGGATCTGAACCTCCCAAATAAAGCACGGGTTAGCATCACCATCCACGAGAGCTTCGGCGATCTTCTGGATGAGTTGGGCGAGCCTGTCGCCGGAGAAGACATCGATACAGTCCTGAAAGAAATGCGGACAAAAAGATACTATGATATGAATCGTTCTGGACACATCCGAATTCAGATCTGATTAATCCAATTGAGGGCGTTGCATCCAGATCTTGGATTCAAGCGTCTTATTTCCTGGGCATTGCTGATGCAATTTCGACATCAATTTCGATATCACCATTGATCTCAGCATCGCTTGCTAATTCATAAATCCCCCCAGATACACGCAGATCTCCCGAATGGGACAGCCTTTTTCTACCATCGCCCCCCTTATCGAACCATGCAGCCCAAGCCCGAATTCACCCGTATCTCCCCTGACCGCCTGGTGGCAGTGACTGATATCGACCTGGGAGCTCTCTCTGAGATATACGACCAGATGGACATATATCTATCAATTTTTATGAATTGTTCCAGCACCTCCGATCTGGAGTCCAGCCGCTCTCATGTCGCTTCCCGCTTCCGGGCCATGGAAAAATCCCTTCCCCCGGAGCTAGAAGAATCCTTTCGGAAGACCGCATCCCTGGCCCAGGAGGCTATAGCTTCACCATCCTGGAAAGGAGAGAGATCAAGGGTGATCTTCGCCTCCAGCCCGGAGTCGCTTTTGCACGTCTACCGGATGAGACTGGACGTTGAGCCTTTGGTGGTCCTGGACACCTCTCCCTTTCTCCTTCCCCTGGCCCGGCTCAGGGACGACTACGAGGACTACGGCCTCTTGCTGCTCGACTCCCAGCAGGCTCAACTTTTCACCATCCGCTCCCGCATTGTGCAGGAGTCAAACCGCTCCTCCATCGACCTCATGAACAAGCATAAAAAAGGGGGCTGGAGCCAGATGCGCTACAACCGCCTGCGAAAGGGGGCGATCAAGTCCTTCCTCACCCAGGTGGCGGAGGAATTGACTGGCCTTGAAAGCCTGCAGAGCATGAGAGGTCTGGTCCTGGCCGGACCGGGAGAGGCTAAAGGCCAGCTTATGGAATTGCTCCCCCAAAAGGTCAGGGATCAGGTGTTTGGCCTCTTGGATGTCCCCATGGGCACAGTAACCAGCGAGCTGGTGAAGATGGGCGACCAGGTAGCTCTGGACCACGGGCGCTCCCTGGGCAAGGAACGGGCTGAGGAGCTGAAGGCCAATGTGCTCAAAGGCCAGCTTTCCGCCTACGGAACCGATCCGGTCAGAGATGCTCTCACCCAGGGAAGGGTCAACACTTTGGTGATGCTCTCTGACTATGTGGTCCCCGGCTGGATCTGCGAGAGGTGCCAGCACTTCCAGGAGGGGAACCGGCCCGAGGTCTGCACCCAGTGCGGAGGCAGGACCTCTCAGGTCAACGTCTTGGAGGAGCTATACGAGCTGGCCCGGAGGACGGGAGCAGAGGTGGAGTTCGTGGAGGAGGACGAGTTCCTTCGATCCATCGGCGGCGTGGGGGCCATTCTGCGCTATTGAAGGACCTTATCTTCCACTCCTATCTCAGTCCGATAGACCGGCAAAAATCGCTATAGGGCCGACCCTCAATGGCCAGGTACATGAATATCCCCGACCACGCCCATACCGCCAGAGCAAAGACAATGGTGAACATCAGAAAGAATGTCAGCATGATCAGCAGGCCGAGAATGAAGAGCAGAATGGATATTGCGGCATATTTCAGGCGGGTGGTCCTGTCTATCTTTTCATACATCTATTCCTTGGATGGATGATTGCAGACTATCAACCTTGCGGGACCCCCATTGCCAAGTTATGATCAAGACCTTAGGGGGGAAAGGTGATTTAAGCCCTTGACACAAGGCCCTTGAGCTATGGGATCTGGCTCAACCGAACAAAGGGCGGAATATCAGGATAATGAGCAGGAGTCAGGCGGCAAGAACCGCTACATCGTCCTGCTCCTTGTCCTGACGGGCGTCTTCATGTCCGTCCTTGACGGCTCCGTGGTCAGCATCGCCCTGCCCACCATCACCGAACACTTTCAGGTGAGCATTGCCCAGTCCCAGATGATCATGACCGCCTATCTGGTGACGATCACAAGCTTGCTCTTGATCTTCGGAAAGGTGGCAGAGCGGGTGGGCAAGGCCAGGCTCTTCTCTCTTGGCATCGCCCTGTTCACCGCCAGTTCTCTGGCCTGCGGCATCTCCACCAGCCTGGAGATGCTGGTCTTATGCCGGATCTTCCAGGCCACAGGAGGGGCAATGATGTTCTCCATCAGCGCCGCCATAATCTTCCTCGCTTTTCCCAAGAGCGAGCAGGGCCGGGCTATGGGCTACATAGGATCGACGGTGGCCATAGGGAGCATCGTCGGGCCAACGCTGGGCGGCTTTATGGTGGACCTGTTGGGCTGGAGCTATATCTTTCTGATCAATGTGCCTATAGGCGCAGTCCAGATGCTCCTCTCCGCCAGATATCTGAGAATCAGGGAAGAGAGGTCAAAAAGCCTGCAGGTGGACTGGAAAGGAGCCCTGAGCCTGATCACTCTCATCATCTCCATGATGACATTCCTCGGCCAGCTCTCTTATGGCCTGGCCCTTACTCCACCCCTGCTCTTATTAGCCCTGATCTTTGTCTTATCCCTGATCGGTTTCATCATCAACGAGTCTAAAGAGAAGGCTCCCCTGCTGGACCTCTCCATCTTCCGCTACCGGATGTTTGTCCTGCCCAGCATCAGCCTGATCCTCTTCTTTGTGGCCAACCTGATGATATCCGTTCTCGGGCCGTTCTACTTTGAAGGTGTGAGAGGCTACACTGCAACGCAAGTGGGGCTGATATATCTCATCATCCCCGGGATAATGGTCATTGGCGCTCCCCTTGGCGGGGCAATTTACGATAAGCATCAGTATAGGTACCTGGCAGCCCTGGGAATGTCGATCATGGCCATCGCAATGATCATGCTCGGATACCTGGCTGCCGGTATGACAACCGACATCCGGCTGCTCTTGCTATGCTTCGTCTTCATGGGCCTGGGCGGCGCCTTCTTCCAGAGCCCCAACAACACCGAGCTGATGAGGTCCCTGCCCATCTCCAGAATCAACATCGCCTCCAGCTTCACCGCCACCATCAGAAACCTGGGAATGGCTCTGGGAGTCTCCCTCTCCGGCCTTCTGGTCTCATTGCAGATGGCCGAAGCAGGACACCATGGGACCATAACCGACGCCTCGCCGCTGGTCCTCGCGAGCAGCATCAGCGAAGTGATGATGATCGCAGGAGGTTTATGCATCATAAGCGCCCTGGTGGCCATCTACAGAGGATCGAAAATGATGGAGTGAGACGCTTCCAAAAAGACGATTCTCTTAATCTCTAACCTCCCAGTATCCGCCTTTGTCTGGTCTGATGCGCAGAGCAAGGTCTTCGATGGTAATGGTCGGATAATTCCTCATGAATTCAATGATCTTCTGGGAACTTTTCTGGCAACTTTTTTCTGGGAGCTTTTTTCCAGATATCTTGCAGTGAATAGGTCTTGACTTTTCCTGCATCCAGCTCCAGCATCTCGATTTCCACTGCTTTATGCACCAGGTTCAGCTCTTCTTCCTCGATCATTCTCTTATATGCTAAAATGGCCTGCCTTATTGCCTCTGTCTGGCTACCTGCATAGCCTTTTTGGATGATTTCTCTTATCGCCGCTTCATAAGGAGCACCCAGATTGGTGTTCATGACGTCACCTTATATCTAATGTACACTGAATACGCATAAAACCATATGAATTTTGCTTATTTAGGAAGAAAAAGCTGAAGAGGAATCGATTGCTTTTTATTCACCCCGGTATTCATCCAATCAGGTTGATCATCAATGTCTGGATACTGGGACCCACATATTGAGCGCATGCCCCTGGAGGACTTGCATTCCCTTCAGGAGGACAGGCTCAAGTCCGTAGTGCGCTACGTCTACGACCACTCCGCCTTCTACCGGCAGAGGTTCAAAGAGGCAGGCATAACGCCAGAGGATATCAAGACCCTGGCAGATGTGGCGAAACTGCCTTTCACCAAAAAGGCAGATCTGCGAGACAACTATCCCACAGGCATGTTCAGCGCCCCCAAAAATCAGGTGGTGCGCTACCATGTTTCCAGCGGCACGACGGGCAAGCCGACGGTGGTCGGCTACACCAGGGGCGATATCGAGACCTGGTCTGAGTCGCTGGCCAGGGCGCTGACATCCTTGGGGCTCTCCCGGGATGACGTGGTCCAGGTGGGATACGGCTACGGCCTTTTCACCGGCGGCCTGGGGCTGCACTATGGCGCAGAGCGTATGGGCGCTGCCGTCCTGCCCGTCGGCACGGGCAACACCGAGCGGCAGATCGAGCTGATGCAGGACCTGGGCACCACAGCCATCGCCTGCACACCATCTTATTTCCTGCACATCATGGAGGTGGCAGAGAAGATGGGCGTCTCCATCAGGAACGATACCCAGCTTAAGGTGGGCATCTTCGGGGCGGAGCCCTGGTCTCTTGAGACCCGCAAGAGAATCGAGGCTAATACGGGAATCAATGCCTATGACATCTACGGGACGAGCGAGATCTCAGGGCCTCTTTTCACCGAATGCCAGGCGA
>JAXDAR010000130.1:0-23584 GCA_034679645.1 Methanothrix sp.
ATTCAAAGAGCAGCCAAGGCCCTTGATACCGCTTCAATCTTCCGGGAAAGCTAAAGCTTAATCTCGCGGCGAATCAATATCAGCCGTTCTTGACTCCCACATAGACCATCCACAGCCCGACCACCACTGTGAACCCGAACAGCACCAGGCTCTCGATAGCAAATCCATTGGGCAGATCGATGAGCACCACCGTGCCCATGATCGCCGTCCCCACCCCGATGCTCACCACCCCAATCCTGGCAGAGAAGGGATATATCAGAAATCCAAGCCCTATCAGGGCGGCGGCTATCAGGAGGGGAGTAGAAAATAGGGGAATGGCTATGTCCATATCCTGCAGTCCCCCGGCTGCATACTTATAGTTTCTCTTTTGAGTTCGCCATCTATTTACCCTAAGCTCTCATAAGAAAAATGGATGAAGCGCATTTACATGGACCATTCCGCCACCACCCCAGTGGCGCCCGAGGTGCTGGCAGCCATGCTGCCCTATTTCAGCGAGAAGTTCGGCAATGCCTCCAGCCTGCACCGTTCGGGCCGGGAGGCCAGGGAGGCTCTGGAGGCCTCAAGGGAGAAGGTAGCCGGCCTGCTGGGAGCAAAGCCAGAGGAGATCATCTTCACCTCCGGGGGCACAGAATCGGACAACCTGGCACTGAAGGGCATCGCCCGCAGAAATCAAAAGACAGGAAAGCATATCATCACCACCCAAATCGAGCATCCGGCAATTCTGGAGACCTGTCGCCAGTTGGAGAAAGAGGGCTTTGAACTGACTTACCTGCCCGTGAACCATGAGGGTCTGGTCGAACTCTCCACCCTGGAGGAAGCCATCCGCCCGGACACCATCCTCATCTCGGTGATGCACGCCAACAACGAGGTGGGAACTATCCAGCCTCTGGAGGAGATCGGCAAGCTGGCGGCGGAAAAGGAGATCTACCTGCATACCGATGCCGTGCAGAGCGTGGGCAGGATCCCGGTGAATGTTGATGATCTCAGGGTCGACCTGCTATCGCTCTCCGCCCATAAGCTCTACGGTCCCAAGGGTGTGGGGGCTCTTTACATCCGCAAAGGGACAAAGATCGAGAGCATCATCCAGGGCGGGGGACACGAGCGCCGCCTGCGTTCCGGGACGGAGAACGTATCCGGAATAGTGGGCCTGGCTCGGGCGGCAGAGCTGGCTGGGGATACGATGACCTCTGAGGTGGAGAGATTGGCAGGCCTGCGCGACCACCTGGCGGAACAGGTCCTGGGCAGGATCAAAGAGTCCTGGATAAATGGCAGCATGAAACTGAGGCTTCCAGGCAACCTGAATTTCGGATTCAAATATGTGGAAGGAGAGTCGCTGTTGCTCTTTTTGGACTCCAAAGGGATATGCGTTTCCACCGGCTCCGCCTGCTCATCTCACAAGCTGGAGCCCAGCCACGTCCTCATGTCCCTGGGCCTCAAACCGGAGGAGTGCCACGGCTCTTTGAGAATCACCCTGGGGATGTCCAACACTCCAGATGAGGTGGAGTATGTGGCCGAAAGCATAGTCGAGGCGGTGGAGAGGTTCAGGGGGATATCGGCCCTGGGGAGGTGAGAGAAGGGATCTGGCAAGAGGTGAGGAAAGAAGGGATAAAGAAATGGGGATCATACTTGATATCCCAGCTCTTCGGCCTCTGCAAGAGCGGCCTCTGCTTCATCCACCCGGTCCATCGTCTTCAGCACATTGCCCTTAGCCCTCCAGATGGAGGCGTTTTCAGGGTCCATCTCAATGGCTCTGTCGTAGGCCTCCAGTGCCTCGTCATACCTGCCGAAGTGAGCAGCGAGGATTGTGCCCCTTGCCTCCCAGATGAATGGATCTTCTGGAAAGATCTCTGCGGCACTGTCGAATGCCTTGATGGTCCCGTTATAGTCACCCTGCTCCGCCAGGAAGTTGCCCTTATCTATCCAGATCGATGCCTCTTCTGGACTGGAGGCTATGGCCTGATCAAAGGTAGCCAGAGCCTCGTCATTCCTGCCAAGTGCTCCGAGGGCGGTGGCTCTGCCGACGAGTGAGCTGGTGAGCCCCGGGTCTATCTCCAGGGATCTGTCAAACGATTCCATAGCCTCATCGTACCTGCCCAGCGTCTGGAGGGCCAACCCTCTGCTCTGCCAGACTGAGGCATCCTGGGAATCTATCTCGATCGCCTTATCGAAAGCCTCCAGCGACTCGTTATATCTCCCCAGCTTCGCCAGGTCATAGCCCTTCAGCTCCCAGGCTCTTTTATTCTCTGGATTTATCTGCAGAGCCTTATCGATGGCCTCCATAGATTCGTTCTGCCTGCTCTGGTTGCCTGTCAAAAAAGCCATCATGTTCAGACTCGGTACTTTGGCGATGTAGAGAGTGGCATTGTCGGGTTCAAGTTCTACAGCCTTATTGTATGCCAAAAGTAGAAAGAATATGCAAAGATGTCGTGGATCTATTCCTATCTTCCAAGCTCCAAAAGATGAAGCAAAGCGTGACCCTGGATGAGTAGTCTCCTGGATAGGTGAGCATGTAGTGGATGATACAAATGCCACCGAGATAATCCGGGAGATGCGGGATAAGCAGTATGACTATTAACGTAACCACGGATACATCTGTTCTAATAAAGGGCCTTGTCCCTCCGAGAAGGCGGCTTAAGGATCAGATCTTTTCTGAGCAGCTTGACCTGCATCTCCGTTCAACTGAGATCTTGAATAAGGTAGAGCGGGGGGATTACTCAAAGCTATATCCTGATCTGTACCTCCTTAAGAGGGCGATTGAAATAGGCAAAAATACCAAGGCAAGCGGTTTTGATGTCCTTTTCATAGCATGTGCCGAGGCAAGCGGCTCAATACTTTTTACAGATGACTGAAAAATGTATGAGAAAGCCGCCCTATATGGGCTAGAGGTCAACTTCCTGAGAGCCTGATATCTAAGGGGCGCTCCTGCCTAGAGAGTATCTCTAACTGTTATCTGATGATCTTAAATCTTGCTTTCACTTACAGCCGATTAATGATTAACCTCATATCGCAACCATATAGTGTTGCCCTCCAGCCTTTCCACCTGCATGAGCCGAAGAGGAGTCGCTTCATCTGAATCGTCTTGAACGCCTTGATTACCCGAAGCTGAAGCCCCTTTCCCATGGGAATTGGCCGCCTTTTCGCCGCCCTCTGCCGGGGGAAAGAGGCTTTTGTGCCTTTGCCCTCCCACCAGACAAGGGCAGATAAGGATGCTGATCTCGTCTATCAGGCCACGAGAAAGCAGCTCTCTGTTCAATGTGCCTCCTGCATCCACCCGCACCACCTTCACCCCATAGCGACGGTTCAGCTCCAGCAGAGCAGCTCCCAGATCTACGTGATCCTCCCCTGCCACTATAAAGTCGACGTGCCTTGATTCCAGGTACTGCAGGTACTCATTGTGAGTCGATTCAGAACAGAGGGCAACGAACCGGCCCCAGTAAGGGAGAGTCCTCAGATAGTTCCAGCATCTTATGCGCCCCCGACTGTCGGGAATGACCAGCAACGGCTTTCCGTCATCCGGATCCGGCTCCGGCGGGATCAGACTGTCATCATCCCCCGGCGAATACTCCTCTGCTGCTTTTAGCATGGTATCGGAACCGGCCAGTGTTGCATCCTCTTTCCAGATTCCTGCCAGCTGGTAGTATTGCTGCAGGTCGACCGGAAAACCATCCAGCCTTCCGTCCAGGCTGATGGCATTATGCATGATCACTCGTGGCCGCATGAGATCACTTCAGAAATCGAAATACGCAGGTCCAATCGCATAGTACATCTCTGCAGGAATGCCGTTGATAAGTCCGTTCTTATCGGGATCTGGCAACGCCGTCGTGATTTTGCTCTGGTTCCAGCTGGCATCCAACTGGTGAACGGGAGTGATCAACTGATTAAAGGAGTAAGCAAGCTGCTGCTTCCCGCTCCCGGAGGCCTTTTCCCTGGTGATATTGCTGCCCCTCAGGGCCGAGGTTATGCCCAGCCAGTCTTCGCTGAGGGGATCTGCCCGACTCAGATTGCTGTGATTGTCAGATGTAGTGTTATTGCTCTCAATTGCCAGGTTGCCCTCCAGCCAATTCCGCCCAAACTCGCCCCCAACACTCAAAAAATTATCTTTGCCGCCTGCTGCCTGCCCAAAGGCCAGCAGAAAGAGCGCTACTATCAAGATCAGAACCGTCCTCATCAAGACCATCTTCTTGGATTTGCTTGCCTGTTTCAGTAGTAATAATAGATATGATATGCGACTTAACATATATAATTAACTCTCGACAATAATGTTCTGGCTCCAGGAAATAAAAAAGTCGAAAAAAGGGAACAAAAGAGCGGACCAGCCCCAACGACAAAAATAGAATGGATCGATGAAATTGGGGCCAGGTGTTTCTCAACTCATCAACTCTTAGACAAATCACCCTTTGTTGTGCTCCTCCATCAGATGAAACTTCAGCTCTTCCTTCGACTCAAATATCATGCGACAGATCTTGCATTTGAACTTGCTTTCTCTCTTCGATCCGGTGCCATCCATCAAAACACCTCGAATCAAGATACTTATTGAAGTCATTATTATTTCAGCTTTTCCCAAAGCAAATGCTTATACTCAAATAAGGATGATCGCAATAGAGGAATGTGATTTTCATGGCAAAAAAGTATCAGTGCACTATCTGCGGCTACATCTATGATCCTGAGATTGGAGATCCCGACTCCGGTATCGCTCCCAACACTCCCTTTGAAGAATTGCCGGACAGCTGGACCTGTCCCCAGTGCGGCGCAGCAAAAAGCGACTTTGTAGAGCTCAAATAAATAGCAGCAGGAGTAGAGATGACCCTCGTAAGAGAGATGAAACCCGGAATATTCTCCATAGGGGCGATAGACTGGGACCGCAGGCTCTTCGATGCCCTGATCGCCCTTCCCGATGGAACCAGTTACAACTCATATCTTATCCGGGGAAAGGAGAAGATCGCCCTCATCGATGCCGTTGATTCAACTATGGCCGATGTGCTCATCGACAACCTGAATGCTCTAGGGATAAAGAAGATCGACTACATCATCGCCCAGCATGCCGAACAGGATCACAGCGGGAGCCTTGGCCGGCTGGCAGAGCTTTACCCCGATTCCGTGGTCGCCGGCTCGGCAAAGTGTCTGGAGCTTCTGGTTGAATTCGGCCTGGTGGACAAAGGGAGAACGCAGGAGCTGAAGGACGGCGATACGATCGACCTCGGTGGCAAGAGCCTGCAGATAATCTCTGCTCCCTGGGTCCACTGGCCGGATACTATACTGTCCTATCTCGCCGCGGACCGAATACTCTTCAGCTGCGATTTCCTGGGATCGCATCTGGCCACCAGCAATCTTTATGCTGACGAGGCAGTGGTCTATCGGGCAGCCAAACGATATTATGCAGAGATCATGATGCCCTTCCGCCAGCACGTCAATAAGCACCTGGAGAGGATATCGGACCTTGATATTGATATTATCGCTCCCAGCCACGGCCCCATCTATGCCCGGCCGAAGTTCATATTGGATGCCTATCGCGAATGGGCTTCGGATGAGGTTAAAAACCAGGTGGTTTTGCCTTTTGTCTCCATGCACGGATCGACAAAGGCCATGATCGACTATTTCGCAGACGCCCTGGTAGCCAGGGGAATCGAGGTTAAGCGGTTCGATCTCACCAACAGCGATACAGGCTCGCTGGCCGAGGCACTGGTGGACGCTTCCACCGTGGTGATCGGCACGCCAACGATACTTGCCGGTGCTCATCCCCTCGCCCTTTACGCCGCCGTCCTCGCCAATCTCCTCCGGCCAAAGACCAGGTACGCATCCATAATCGGCTCATTCGGCTGGGGCGGGAAGATGCTCGAGCAGATCACCCAGTCCATGCCCAATCTCAAGCTGCAGTTCTTCGATCCGGTGGTGGCCAAGGGATATCCCAAAGAGACAGATTTCCGCCGTCTGGACCGGCTGGCGGACGAGATTTTAGCCAAACACCGTGAGCTGACACATGCCTGATGAACATACCCTCCATCCTTCCAGATGAAATGAACGCTACGAGAATCGTCATCAGGCGGATATGATCTTCGAATCGATGCTCATTTACATTCTCGTCCTCCTGGTGACGGGGATGGTGGTGGGATTTGCCTGTGGCATGCTGGGGGTAGGAGGAGGCTTCATCATGGTCCCGGTGCAGATCTGGGCTCTGACATCCTTGGGAGTGGACCCGACTCTATCCACCAGGGTGGCCTTTGGCACCTCTCTGGCCGTGATACTTCCCACGTCGCTGTGCGGATGTCATGGTCACAGCTGCCGGGGAGTGGTGCTCTGGCGTCAGGGAGTGACACTGGGCCTTTCCGGCCTGATGGGAGCCTTTCTGGGAGGAAACATTGCCGCCCATACCCCGGGCGAGTTGCTCAGGATGATCTTTGGACTGGTGATCCTGGCAGGAGCTCTGCGAATGATCTTCGCCCAAAAGCTGCGGCAAGGGAGGCCAGAGGTGGTGCAGAGTCTTTTGCCTTATATTTTATGGGGGACGGTTGTCGGAATGGTTTCCGGCCTGGCGGGAATAGGAGGAGGCGTGATCCTTGTTCCCGTCTTGGTGATTGCCATGGGCTTTACCATGTATCAGGCCGTGGGCACTTCCACTATTGCCATTGCCTTCAATGCTGTTGGTGGGATTATTTCCTATGTCATCAATGGCTGGGGGGTGGCAGGTCTCCCTCCCTACTGTGTGGGCTATGTCGACCTATTGCAGTTCGCCCTCCTGGCAGGAGCGAGCATGCTGACTGCCCATTTGGGAGTTAAAGTCACCCACAGGATCCCGGAGGAGAAGCTCAAGAAGGTCTTCGTCGCCCTGATGATCCTCATAGGCTTGAAGATGATTGGATTGTTTGATTGGATAGGTTAAATCAAAAGATATTTAAGTTATGATTATCCAATATTAGATAAAATATATCTAAAATGTAGCGAAAATATAGCAGGAAATTAATTGATATAAACATCAAAGTTTTGAATGCAGTATGCAAATAATCCCGTTAGTATCGATGATTTGGAGTGAAAAGAATGATGACATATGATGCCATGGTCTATCAAGATGGATCCAACGCTTGCGCCAAAAAGGGCGAAGAGATCTTAATGCAGGAAAAGATAGGTACTGACGACGCAGAAATAATTAAAGCTGCTGTGGATGCTGTCCCTTCAAATGGCAGCATTTTCATCGGCGCGGGGATCTACGACCTGGACGCAAAAGATGAGTTTGCTTTAAATCCGGACGGTTCGAATCCTTTCTGGTGTTGCATTCCCGTTTTAGAAGGGAAAAGCATCCACATTCAAGGCGCGGGAATAGGTGCGAGCATCCTGAGACTTAAGGCCGGTCAACACTATGAAGACCATCCGGTGGCAATGATCCTCTCCCGGGCCGCCGGGCCGCTGAAACCGGGATTTAATGCCTTTACCATATCAGACATGACCATCGATGGCAACAGGGATGAGCAAAAGAGATGGTATAAAGATGGCGCATCTCTTATATTAACTGGAAGTACTCGATCCGGCGGGCGGTACCAAAATCTGGAACTGATAAACTCATTTGGATCGGGATTATACTTGGGCAACAATGGCTCAGGTCCAGAGTCGAAGGCAATCGTCCAGAACATAGCGGCTAAAGGGTGCGAATCGGAGGGCTTGATACTGGATACCGCCAATCGCTCAATCGTCTCAAACTGCATTTTCGAGTCCTGCAAAGCCGGCCTGAAGATCTACGGGAATGATGACTATTTGAGAAGGGAAAAGGACGGGCTTGTGGTCTCCAATATAACATCAGACAGCCCTATTGAGGTATGGTATGTCAATGATCTGCTGATGTCAAACGTGAATATGGACGTTTCCAAATGCCAAAATGCATACGGATTGGTGATCCACGACAGCATCGTCCATATAAACAACTCCAAGTTCGTTTCAGACCGGGAAAAGCCCAGCTCTTTGGGTGGTGCTTCTTATATCACCGGCAAATCAATGGCATGGCTGAACAGTTGTTACTTCGATGGCTTCTATGCTCTGCATGCGCTGGGAGAAGCCTGGGTATCGGCTCAGAACTGTTTCCTGGCCGCTTCCGGTGTATGCATCTATGAGAAGGACCTGGAGGAAGTGAAGTGCACAGTCCGCATAGCCGGCTCTTTCTATCAACCGGGCTCTCATGCCAGGACGAAGGAGTATGCCAAAGGCGCTTCTCTGAAAGAGTACAATTGCGTCAACCTGAATAAAAAAACCAAGATTGAGGATGGCGAGGAGAAAGACCCTATCAGCCATACAAACAGCCGCCGGAAGGGGAGAGGAATTTAGAGCAGCAAATATTTTCTCATTTTTATATCATGATGCCAAATGCACTATAACGGCATCCCCCACATGGGGTACCATTTGGCCATATCTTTCTCGATCGGCAGCTCCCTTTGCATTGTGGATCTCAGCCGGAACTCCATCGCGGCGTCTCTTTGCTTTCCTGGCCTGGGAGCGAAAGGGTAGTACGACCCCAGCTTGAAGCTGTAGATCCAGTATACTGCCGCCTCTCCCTTGAAGCGATAGACTGCAGCCAGAATCTGGGTCCCAAAGCCCTGCTCCATCAGAATCTGGCAGATCATCTGGATGCTGGTCACCAGGTCCTCGAAGTCCTTGTCGGTCAAGACCACCCAGATGTAGCCGTACTCATCCTTCTGGATGGTGTGCAATGTCCCCGTCTCCTGGAAGCTCAGCTTTAGCAGGTCCTCGATCTCCTTTCTGGCAGACTCATAGTAAGAGGACTCCATGGGCTTGATGCATACTCCTGCCTGTCCATCTGGCACAAGACCGAGGTTGGCCTCCATTGTCACCGCCGCGGTGGAGATTGCGAACAGCCGGTCGGTCTTGGCCTCGGGAAGGCTGGTTTTCCCCAGGATGGAATCCAGAAATCCCATATTCAGATCACCAGTTCAGATCTCCCCGCTCTGCTCGATCCTCTGCAGGGCTTCTATCCTGGCCTCCAGAGTGGGATGGGTGGAGAAGAGGTTCATGATGGACGAGCGGGAGAGGGCGGGGACTATGAACAGAGCGCTGACAGGCCCCTCCACCTTTCTTAAATCCTCAGTGGGCACCTGAAAGCCGCTTATCTTCATCAGCGCACTCACCAGGTTGGAGGGCTGGCCGGTAATGATCGCTGCACCGCGGTCGGCAGCAAACTCCCGGTATCTGGATAGGGCTTGAATTAGAATGAAGCTCAGGATCCATACCAGCAGAGATACTATGAATATCACTAAATAGCTGCCTCCGGAGTCACGATCGCGGCCACCACCTCCATGCATGAAAGGCATATACCGGACCAGAAGCTGGGCGATGGTGGAGAGGAATGTGGCGATGGTCATGACCATCATATCCCTGTTCTTCACATGGGTCAGCTCATGGGCAAGGACTGCCTCCAGCTCGCTCTGATCGAGCTTCTGCATAATGCCCGTGGTAACAGCCACCACTGCATTCTTCTGATTTCTGCCCGTGGCAAAAGCATTGGGCATTGAGCTGTTCACTATAGCAATCCTCGGCATGGGCAGATCGGCAATGGCGCAGAGCCTGGAGACGATTTGATGAAGCTCAGGGGCCTCGCTCTCCGAGACCATCCTGGCTCCCATGGTCGACAGGATCATCTTATCGGAATAGTAATACTGGAGGAGAATGAATCCGCCCATGAATATTATAATTATCGTATTGCTGACGCCCTGGGAGACCAGAACTGCCAGAAACGCCAGGTAGAGGACAGCCAGAAGGAACATGGTCAGCAGCATTCTGGCTTCAAGCCCTCGATCAGCCTTCCATCTAATCATTTCAAATCTCACCCTTGACCTTGAATTAATAGCAAATATCAACCATTAATTTGTCGCTACAAAGATATGGATCTTATCATGGATCTCATCATCCATCATCATGGATCTCATCATGGATCACTCTATCGGGCTTGATTGCTTGATCGGCTGGATCTCTCAATCAGATCAGAGCGGTTCCCTCTAATAGATGAAGCTATATGGAAGCTATGAGAAAAGGATTGCGAATAGCAGCGGAGGATTTCAAATGGCACAGGCGAAAAAGGGCGACACTGTAAAGGTTCACTACACTGGAAAGCTTGACACGGGCGTGGTATTCGATACATCGGAAGGATGCGATCCACTGGAGTTTGAGATCGGATCTGGTTCATTTATACCTGGCTTTGAAGAGGCGGTGGTGGGGATGAGTCCGGGTGAGTCCAAGACCGTCCAGATACCTCCGGAAAAGGGATATGGCAATTACCGGGAAGACCGGGCCATAACCATGGACAGGAAGGATTTCCCTCCCGATCTGGTGCCGGTGGAAGGAATGAGCCTTGAGATCTGCACCTCTGATGGCACCTATGTCCCGGCGCAGGTCACAGATGTGACGGATACCACAGTCACCCTGGATGCAAATCATCCCCTGGTGGAACAGACGCTTCACTTCGATATCAAGCTGATAGAGATAACCAAGAGCAGGGAGACTTAAGGGCAAGGTGATTTAAGGTAAATAGAAAATAATTTACTCTGATATCCAAGTTCAAAGATAGCCGTGCTCCATATAGAAAGGCTATCACGGGACGCAAATTAGATATATGTTGAGATGAGAAAGTAATTAAAGATAATGATCACTGCCGTTCCTCGAGGATGGCAGTAATTATGGACCTGGATGTGAATAGTTTGGCTGATCGTGCAGCAGTCTTTATCGATGGTGCTTATTTAACCAAGATCCTGGATGTCGATTTCGGGAAACCGAAGATCGACCTTGCCCGTTTTTCTGACATTCTCTGTGGCAACTACGAACGTCTTCGCACATATTATTATAATTGTATGCCCTACCAGAGCAGTCCCTCCACCGACGAGGAGAGCCGCAGGTTCGCCTCGATGGACAAGTTCGTCTACACCCTGCGGAAGCTCCCCAGATTCGAGGTGAAGCTGGGCCGGCTGGGGCGGGTAGGTGGAGAGTTTGTGCAAAAGAGGGTGGACATCGCCCTGGCCGCGGACCTGGTCCGGTTGAGCTGCGGGCGGATGATAGGAAAAGCGGTGATCGTCACCGGGGACAGCGACTTTCTCCCCGCCATTGAGGCGGCGAAAGAGGCAGGGGTTCTGGTGACTCTCTTCTACTCGGAGAGCTCGATTCACGATGAGCTCTTATCCGCAGTGGACGAGAGGACCCCGATCGATCAGGATCTGATAGACCTGGTAGCTCGATAGAAGGGTGGCCAGGCGGAAGAATCGACAGGCAGAAAAAGGAGGGCTCCTCAGGGGAGCCAAAAGCCGGCAAAGGGATCAGGAACGCCGCCGGGAAGTGAAGAGATCATCTGAAATGCCAGAGGATAACCGTCCTGCGTTCCGGCCAGTTGGAGAAAGCTCCTGAACCCTGAAGGATCAGATACCCCCGAAGTCGTGTTCAGGTCCATTATGTCCGCCCGGGCGGATAGGCTGACATTCCCTGTAAAGTCTGAAGCCCTCTGCACAGCGATCAAAGACCCTGGAGACAGCTGTATACCCTCAGTCTCACTGAGGAGGATGTTCGCTCCAGTTCCGCTATAAAAGGTCTCCAGACTGCCCTCCAGGATATTTGACTCCGCATGGGCAGATGACGCCGTCGTATAATCTGCAGATGACGCTTCGAGGTGTATATTATCTCCATCCGCCGCAGCAGCAATCTGCGCCGCTATCCCTGCATATGGATGGGATGCTGCCTCATTCAGGTATTCATAGATGGTACCATTATTGATACTGGTCGATGAGTCAGAATTGCACAATAGACTCGCTGCCGTGGATCTGATCCAGATGTCTTCGCCGGTAGCTGTAGCATAGTGCCAGGCATCAGGGATCCTGACGTATTCGCCTTCCGCACCCATCGGCATAGTTCTGACGTAAGAGCGGCTTTCAAGGAATATTACATTGCCCTCTTTCACATCCGTAGATACCCTGGCTACGGACTGGCCGATTGAGGTGTCGGCAATGTGGATCAATTCCCCATTTGCGCCAAGCATGCCCTGGACGACCTCAGCTTCTCCTGAAGTATTGGAGTTGGCAGAGCTGCTGTAGCTGGCAATTGACCCCTGCGATACCGTAGTCTGGCCGGAAATCAGGTTATCTGCTGTCAGTGCCGATGAAAAGGCGGATATCATCTGTCCGTTTGCCGATGAGAATTCCTGGTGGGATTGGGCCTCCTGGGGATTGGAGTATGCCTCACTGGAATAGCTTCCTAAGGACCCGCCAGCGGCGAGTGTGTTGGCATTTGGATGCAGATCTACGCCGTTGGAAGAGGATGCGCTGAAGCTGACCAGAGCGCCAGATGCAGGCCCGGCCGACTGCACTGCTCTCGCGCCGTTCTCATCCGCCTGAGCAGAATTGGTGTATCCATCCAGAGAGCCCATGATCACATCCGTCTGAACTTTCGCCCTGGCACCGTCCCTGTTCACCGCATCGGCATCGCAGCTGATGGCAAGAGCATTGCTGGCATCCAGGGAAAAGCCGCTCAATCTGGCCTCATCAGGAGTCCTGAAGGGCTGGCTGTACTCATAGGATTGCGCCATCAGGACATCGACGGATATGGATGCAGCATCGCCCTGGGGGCTGATTGCATTGTATCTTTTATGGAGTGTTCCGCGGCCGGAGATGGCCTGAGCCGAGCTGCCCCCGGAGATAGTCGTTCCGCCACTGACTGTCGCATCAACTGGCGCATCGATATTCATCGAATCGGAAAAGCAGCTTCCTGCATCGTAACCGCTGGTTTTAATCGATATGCTGACAGCTTCTGGTATCAGGATTGCAGCCAGAAGAAGTGCCAACAAGAATGCAAGAGTTTTCATAATATCATCTCAACAACTTATTGTAATTGTTTATAGTTATGGATATTTATAGTTGCTGGTATCTGAATACTATTTTAAAGAGATGTATTAAAATTTCTAGAATCAATAAAAGACAAACGCTTTATTTGCAGAAGACAAAAAGATTTTAGCAAAATTAGGAGGACAATTATGCTTGACATCTTGAGAGACCGGAGGAGCATCAGGAGATATAAGGATGAGAAGATAGATGAACAGATAATCGAGCAGCTCAAAGAGGCTGCCTTGCGCTCGCCCAGCTCCCGAGGGATCAATCCCTGGCGGTTCCTGTTCGTCACTGATAAAGAGAAACTAGATATGCTGTCTCGTGCCAAAAAGAGCGGCTCTGGCTTCCTGAAGGGAGCCGGTCTGGGAGTGGTGGTCATAGCTCGGGATGAGGAATCGGATGTCTGGATTGAGGACTGCTCTATCGCTTCCATCATCCTGCAGCTGGCCGGCCAAAGCCTGGGGCTGGGATCTTGCTGGATCCAGATCAGAAACCGGATGCATACTGATTCGCAAAGCTCTGAGGACTACATTCGGAAAGCCCTTGATCTGCCGGAAGGATCGAAGGTGGAATGTATGATCGCCTTTGGCTACCCTGATGAGATAAAAGAGCCCCATTCGAGAAGCGAGCTGGAGTACGGGAAGATACTGGAGAGATAGAGATATCCCTGGGATTGATATTATTAACTTTATTCAGTACTTCTGTATGTACGGGGAAAGGAGTTAATACTCATCAGAGCAGATAAACAGAGCAGATACACCGGATAATTCTCAGTGGGAGATGAGTTAATGGATTCTGTAGTTAAAATGGCAATGGAACAGCTTTTATCGGGGGATAATCTCTCTTCAATAAGCAATAAAGTAGGTGCAGATGATAAATCCACCAAATCCGCCCTGGAGATCGGACTACCCTTACTATTGGGAGCGTTGAGCAGCAAAGCCTCCAGCAAGGATGGGGCGAATGCCATATTGAGCGGCCTTTCCGAGGTGGCCCGAGGCGATCAAAATCAGGGCACAGCCAAATACCTCGGCAGCGGCGGATCATCCTTCGGATCGGACATGCTCAATACCATCCTGGGAAGCAGCATGATGCCTATCCAGCAAGCGATCGCCAAAAAGACCGGCCTGCCCCATGAGGTCGTCGGCCAGCTTCTCACCATGGCGCTGCCTTTGGTTTTGGGATACCTGACCAAGAGCTCATCAGAAAAGGAGATGAGACCGGATGACCTCTCCAGGCTGCTGGATGAGCAATCGAAGATGGCCCTCTCCTCCTCACCGGAAGCCGCGGCAATGATCAAGGACATCCTGTCCGCACAGGATGGCGGAAGTGGATTGATGGGGATGGTCAGGAAGCTGTTTAAATCTTAAATTATAATTCTATTTTCTTTTCCCGGGAAAGAAAGGCAGCCAGAGCGGCAGCAAGCATGCAGATGAGCATAAAGAGCCATAAGGTCTTATAGGATTCCAGGTCCCTGGCGTCCAGCATCAGCCCGGATAGCTGCTGGAGGACCGCTCCGCCAGCGAATGGAAATAGATTCAGGGCGGCAGTGCTCGTTCCCACCATGCTGATGGGAAAGAGCTCCTTGATCTGAGCGAAGCTCACCACGAAAAAGCCGCCGAAAAAGCCGAAGAGGAAGTTTATGGCCATATAGGTCTGGGTGCTCGATATCTGGCCGGCTGTGATCCATATCGCCGCCCAGATGATCGAGTAGAGCACTGTGCCCATGATAAGCACCTTCCTGCGGGACCTGAGGATCCGGTCGGATATGTAGCCCGCTGCCGGGCAACCCAGGATCATCCCTATTCCGATGAAGGTCAAGACCATGCCGGATGTTGCTTTGTCCCATCCCAGGACATCCTGATAGAACGACCCTGCCCAGAGCCCCTGATAGACCATGATCGTGCCGTAGGTTAAAAAGAACCAGATGGCAAGCGGCCAGAACTTCATGCCCGAACCGAAGGTCATGCGCAATGCATCGAGCAGGGGGATCTTCTCCAAAGCCTCGATCTTCTGGATAGGAGGAAGGTTCATGTCCTCCGGGCGGTCACGAATGATCATCCAGGAGGCAAAAGCAAGGCCCAGAGCGATCAATCCCAAAACGATGAAGACCTGCTGCCATCCCAGAGCGGATGAGAGCAACGCCAGCGGGCCGGCGGCGCACAGAGCCCCCAGATTTCCCACTGCCAGCAGTATTCCAGTGAGGGAGGCGAACTCGTCTCTGCGATACCATGTTGCTATGATCTTCATGATGGGGATGTAGACCATGGCGACACCCATTCCTATCAGCAGCCTGCCGATGATGACCTGATCGAATGTTATGGCTATGCCGGTGAGAAGCGCCCCCGCGGCAGCGACCAGAGTGAAGATGCTCACCGTCATGCGCGGGCCCAGGCTGTCCGTCAGCAGTCCTGACGGTAGCTGCATTATGGTGTAGGCATAAAAGTAGGCCGAACTGAGAAGGGCTATTGAGGCCGCGTCCACTGCAAATGTGCTCACCAGGTCAACTGATACCACTGCAGTTGACACTCTGTGAAAGTAGACGAAGAAGTAGGCAACGGCCATTATTCCAAATACCGCCCACCGGTATCTCAGAGTCCTCTCTTTCGTGCTCTCATCCTGCAGCATGCCAATTTGCCTTCCTGCCCATTGTCATTCCTATCAACCAGAGGGGCCTGAAAATAATTTCCCTCCCGCGGCCAATTGACTGGAATTGGAGTGGACGTGACCATTCCCCCAATGAATTGGTGGGGATTAGCCCTGATTTCGTCCTAAAATTAATATAGCAGGCTATCTTCCAGCACAAATATCTTTGCATGATGAGGAGGTATTAATTGTGAAAAAAATTTTGATAATTACATTGATCTTTTTCGCAGCAGCAACCAGTTGCCTATCAGTGGATCCTGTGATGATCAGCAGGGATAACGGCATGGCGATACTGGCTAATCTGACCGGAAGCTCCTTTTATCTCTCCGCAGCCCAGGGGAGCATAGCGCAAAACCAGACAAATCAAACAAACGAGACCGGGCTGCAAGATAACAAGAACCTGTGGAGCTGGGGCAGGACCCCACTGGGCTATGAAGTCAGCGACGAAGGGACTCTGATCAGACTGGAGGGTGAGGAATGGGCTCCGAGCATCTGAGGGACTCCCTGATCTGATCTGATCTTTCGTTTTCTCCATTAGTTTGCCGTCATGATTTGCGGCCATATGTCGATATCAGGGTATCATGGGATCGCATCATTGGACCTTCTCTCTGCCTCCTTTTTGAGATAGACGAGTCCCTGCTGAAGGGATCGGGAGAGCATCCTTTTCATGGTGCCACGCAGAATGCCTGGCAAGAGGCCTTCCCATGACTCCTCTGACCTGACAAGCGTCTCCTCCCCTCTCCTCTCGATCTGCCAGAGATGGACTGCCTTTATCCCCAGGGTCGTGCCGCTCCAGACCAGGTGGTGTGGCTCTCTTATCTCCAGGACCCTTGAGCGGATGGTCCCCGGCCCCGCCTTCCATCTGAAGTCGGTACCGGCTGCCAGGTCACCCTCTATGAATGTGGCCCTGACATCCGGATTCCAGTCCGGCCAGTGGTCGACGGCCACGATGATACTCCAGACAACTTCCGGCCCAGCCCGAACCAAAACCTCATGGGCAGCTATTACCGGAGCGGATTCATTTATCTTCATTCTGGTCATTCCGATTGCGAATCCTTGCAGCCACCATTCGACTTTCTATTCTCTGCCGGTCATTTTAGCCTCGATATTAGCCTCGATATATTCCTTGAGTGCTATGGCATTATTGTGCTGTTCATCTTTAGCTGCATACAGAAAGACCAGATCACTCTCTCGCGCTCTTACGATGAGCTGATCCACAATCTCAGGCTTCCCGTCGAGCTCCCTATTGAATCTCTCTTTGAACTCCTCCCATTTGCCCGGATCGTGGCCAAACCACTTCCTTAGCTCATTGCTGGGAGCGATGTCCTTCATCCAGAGATCCACCCCTGCCTCATCCTTCTTAATCCCCCTGGGCCACAACCTGTCCACCAGTATCCTGAGGCCACCGCCTGCAGAAGCATCATAAATCCTCTCCACCTTTATCATCTTTCTCACCCTTCATTTATCATCCAGCAACCTGGCATTCACAGCCACTATAACCGTGCTGGCACTCATCAGAATGGCACCGAGAGCGGGACTGAGGAGAATTCCCTGATTGTAAAGGATGCCGGCAGCCAGAGGAATGGCCAGGGCGTTGTAGCCAGTCGCCCAGATCAGGTTCTGGATCATCTTGCCATAGGTTTTCCTGGAGAGGCGGATTATGTTGATGACATCTCCCGGATCGTTTCTGACCAGGATCACGTCCGCAGACCCCACCGCCACATCCGTGCCCGCGCCGATGGCAATTCCCACATCTGCACTGACCAGGGCAGGAGCATCGTTCACTCCATCCCCCACCATGGCCACAACATAGTCCTTCTGGACGTTCTTTACCGCTCTGGCCTTCTCATGAGGCAGCACTTCGGCAAAATAGTCGTCCAGCCCCAGATCCTCCGCCACCCACCTGGCGACGAAGCGGTTGTCTCCGGTGAGCATCATGCACCTGATGCCCATCTCTTTGAGCTTTTCGATTGCAACTCTTGATTCCGTTCTTATCACATCCGCCAAAGCTATGGCCCCGATGGGCTCCTCCTCGCTGAGCAGGAAGACGATGGTCTTTCCCTCTTCTGCCAGCTTATCCAATTGGCCATCCTTTACGTCGATATTTTCTCTCTCAGGTAGCCCGGACCCACCACCATCCAGCTCTTTCCTTCGACCTGGCCACTCACCCCCTTTCCGGGAATTGCACTGAACTCATTAACTGGGATGAGATCCAGCCCCTTCTATGATGTCGGTTACTCCAGACTGGCCCTCAGTCAGAGTTCCGGTTTTATCGAAGACCACGGCCTGAATCTCCCTCGCCCTCTCAAAAGCAGACCTATTCCGGATCAACAGACCTGATTTTGCCGCCAGTGATGTCGAGACTGCCACCACCAGAGGGATTGCCAGGCCCAGGGCATGGGGACAGGATATGACCATAACTGTGACTGCCCGCTCCACTGCAAAAGCCGAATCCCGGCCAGAGTAAAGCCAGGCGAGAAGGGTGATGGCGCTGACGCTCAGGGATACGATCATGAGCAGGCGAGCAGCCCTGTCCGCCAGGTCCTGGGTTTTTGATTTGCTCTCCTGAGCTTCTCTGACCAGCCAGATCACCTGATAAAGGTAGCTCTCTTCTCCCACTCTCTCCGTCTCCACCAATAGCGAGCCCTCTCCATTGACGGACCCACCAATGACCCTGTCGCCCTTTCTCTTTGTCAGGGGTTTGGACTCGCCGGTGAGCATTGATTCATTGACGCTGCTCTCTCCCTCGATCACCATTCCGTCGACTGGTATCTTCTCCCCCGGCTTGACCAGGATACTGTCTCCCGTCTTCAGCTCCTCAATCCTCACCTCCACCGTTCGGCCATCTCTTATCAGGTGGGCAACAGAAGGCATTATCCTGACCAGCTCCTCCAGAGCACGAGAGGCTCCCAGCACTGAGCGCATCTCAATCCAGTGGCCCAGGAGCATGATGACTATCAGGGTTGCCAGCTCCCAGAAGAAGATCTCTCCAGGGAGGCCAAATACCACCGCCGTGCTGTAAAAGTAGGCAGCACTGATGGCAATGGCAATCAGGGTCATCATGCCCGGATTCTGCTCTTTGACCTCTCTGGCAAAACCCCTGAGGAAAGGATATCCTCCATAGAAATATATGAATGTGGACAATAAGAATAGCAGAGCGATGGAGCCCGGAAACTCCAGATAGAATCCCAGCAGGTGAGCCATCATGGGAGAGAGAGCAATGATGGGGATGGTGATTATCAGGGAGACGATAAACCGTCTCTTGAAATCCTCCACCGAATGGCCGGCATGTCTGCCACCATGTGCTTTATGGGGCGTTGCCGGATGTCTGCTCATGTCTTTGTCATGGGTCTCATGGCCAGGGCCATCTTTGCCGCTGCCAGCCGTCTCCTCCCCTGCGGCCCGGTCGTGCATCCCCTGCTCGATATGCTCGTTGGGCGAGTTGGATTTACCTCTCATCTCTGATATTGCCATCCACTCCTGTTATCAGCCATTCATATGCAAAAATTTTTTCAATGTGCGCTCAGGCAGATGGGCATTTGTCTGGAGAACCATCATTCCTGGCATGGTTTAGTCATTATTATTGCATAAGAATGAACGTGAATTGTTATATAAATTGCGTTGGCAGGCAAATTTCCCAAGCCCCTTCTCTTCAGATCAGTTTTATTATGGTCTACTGTGTAGTCTGCTAAAAGTTATATTATTAAGATTATTTCAAAAGGACAATATGATCAACCAAAAACATATTAACTGATCAATTGAGTATAATATTAGGATTTATCCGCACTGGATCGATGGGAAATGATGAGCCAGAGGGGATTGCCGAGGGATGGCGAGAATAGACGGCCCAGAACCAAACGGCTGCTTGGAGCCATGCCACACTAAAATTTTACACTTGAGGGGCCGGAAAGCATGGAATATATTGATCTATCGATAAGGGTTCAGGATGACGGAGACGTCCTGGCATCATCCGATCTGGGTGAATCATATGGCCGGCTGAATATCAATCAGGATGAGATCCGCCCCATATTGCAGGCCATCGATGAAGAGTTCACCCGCGAAGAGATCCTCAAGAAGCTTGGCAATATCCTATTCAATGCTCTCTTCGACAAGAATATCTCCAATCAACTTTCTGCCGTAAAGGCTGAAGGGGAACATATGGGGCGCGGGGTTCGCCTGCGCCTGATCTTCGAAAAGCCCGAGATAGCAGCTATCCCTTGGGAGTTTCTCTATGATGAGAGCACCAATACATTCCTGGCCAACGATCCTAAGACTGCGCTCTCCAGATATATCGATGTTCCCTTAAAAAAACAGGACATAAAACCGGCCAGCCTTCCCTTAAAGATGCTCCTGGTGATCTCCAGTCCCAGTGACCTGGATCCTCTGGACTCAGAGGGAGAAGAAAAGCTCATCCGAAAGGCTTTGGAAAAGCACGTCAATTCCGGCCTGATCGAGATCGATACAATAACCAAAGCAACTATTGACGCCATCTATCAGAAGATGAATGAGAAGGCGTACAATGTATTTCATTTCATAGGTCATGGGATCTTCGAGAATAACAGGGGCCATGTTGCCCTGGTAGAAGAGGATGGTCGTGCCAGGCTACTGGATGATGAGGCTTTTGCAAACCTATTCCTGGGAAGGAGGGGCCTGGGTCTAGTGCTGCTGAACTCCTGTGAGGGAGCCATAACATCATCCGGAAAGGCTTTCAGAGGCATGGCCCCCCGCCTGGTGCAGAGAGGAATACCGGCGGTGATAGCCATGCAGTACACCATCCTGGATACTACTGCCAAGACCTTTGCCGAGGAGTTCTATCGCAGTCTGGCCCGCGGTGAGCCTGTGGACAGAGCAGTGCAATCAGCACGAAACCTCATTTCCATCAAGACCAAACTGGATAACAGGGACTTTGCCACTCCCGTCCTCTTCATGAGGGCGAAGGATGGGGTGATCCTCGATCTCCATGAGACCATAGGGCCTTCTGTTCCCCCGAAACCGGAAAGACCGGCTGAATTAAGGGAGGATATGAGGGAGAATAGAGAAGAGGAGAGAAAGGAGGAGATAAAAGAGGACAGAAGGGAGAGCGAAGAGGCGACCATTCCCTTTTACAGACGGTATGAAAAACTCATAGTGGCGGCTTTGTTGATGATTGTAATGGCAGCAGCAGCCTTAACTTATCTCTTACCTGCTGATAATGTCCAGATCTCCGGGACGGTGAGAGACTGGACTGGCAATCCCATAAAAAATGCTGATGTGATGGTGCTGCCTGCTGGCGCTTCAATCCGTACCGATTCCAATGGCTATTTCATTTTATCCGGCATACCGGCCAAGAATATGGATAGGCTTCAGATCAGAAAGGATGTGACCAATGAGGTCATTGAGGTTCCCATTTCGGCTGATGATAAGAAGAATAAATCAATAATAATGAAAGACATCATCTTTAAACCCATGCCGATAAGACTGTATGGCGATATTCGAGATTATGCCGGCGATCCCACCGGAGCCGCCGCCAGGATTACAATAAAATCGGGGGGTACTTATCTAACAAACCTGACCGATATGGAGTTTGGCAAGTATGAGACAAATATATTCAGCAATGCCACCTCCATTACCGCATACGATATAAATGGGGAGATAATTTATACCTCTCCGCTCCGGTTCACCAATGAGGAAATGCAGATCCGGGAGAAGAAGTTCTCCATACGCTTTCCCTCAAGGACGGAAATCGACATCGCCGGGAAAGTATTTAATATATACGATAATGAGGCTCTGGCAAATACCACAGTGAAGATCGGGCCGGCATCGGATAGAACAAATGATTCCGGTTATTATAATCTATATGGGGTGCCCAGGAGCAGTCAATACTATCAGGTCTCAAAAGAGGGCCAGATTATTGTGACGAAAAATCTCTCCGATCGATATATCGACTGGACGAAGCCCAACTGGATCTACTACCAGAACGCATCACTGCTTATCCCCATAGCGCAGGGTGATGGTGGATAAGAGGAATGATATCCAGATTCCAGCGGGCGTAAACTTAATAATTGATGCAAACCAAAATAGTATCGATTATGTTACCAGGATTTAAAGAATGCATTATGCTCTCAGCAATCCTCATCATGGTGGCATGTGCAGGAGCAGAGCAGTATACAGTGGATATTTCCGCCGGTGGGTATCTGACCGGCGAAGCAGGAATGACTCTGTACTACTCCCTTAATGATGCCCCAGGCAATGGTATCAGCAACTGCATCGGCGAATGTTCTTCATTATGGCCTCCCTTTTATGCAGATCTGATCCTGGTGCCATCCGGCCTTAGCACCTCCGACTTCGCAACCATATCCAGAACAGATGGCAGGATGCAGACGACATATAAGGGATGGCCTTTATATAAATATGCTGAAGACAAAAAGCCTGGAGATGCCACGGGGGATAAGGTAAACGCAATCTGGTTTGTGATTTATCCCGATAAATTCCCGCCCACATGAACATTCCTCCTTCGCAGGCTCTCGGTGGATGGGCAGCAGGGCCGGCCTGGGCCAGAGGCAAAAAATTTATTATCATACAGGTCTATCCTGAATTGGAAGGCTGGCTTATGTCGAGAAGGTTCAGATTTTATATCCTGGCGGCGGTACTCTTAATCTCTGTATCTTTTGCTCTAGACCAGGAAACAGATCAGGATTCTGACCGGAATTATACAGTGAATCTCTCCCCGGAGAGGTATATGACGGATGAGAATGGAATGACCCTGTACTACTCTTTGAATGATGCTCCGGGCAATGAAATCAGCAATTGCATGGGCGAATGCTCTTCATCCTGGCCTCCTTTCTACACCGATCTGATTCGCGTGCCACAATTGCTCAGCACATCCAACTTCAATACCATATCCAGAACGGACGATGGTTATCAGACCACATATAAGGGATGGCCTCTTTATCGCTGCAGCAAAGACAAGAAGCCTGGAGATACCAGGGGCGACGGAGAGAAAGGCATCTGGTTTGTTATGGATCCAGTAAAATTCCCTCCCGCTTATGGCGGATCAGATGGCTCGAATACCTGGTTGTTTCATATCAGATCCTTTCTGAATAAATTCAGCTAGGCAAGCATCTATCTGGGCCATCAAAGGCAATTGAACTCAAAGCCAGAACCCACCGGAGGCGAGACCATAAAACTAATCAGTATTCTGATCATATTTCTCATCATGTTGACTGGATGCGCGGCAGAAAGGGGCACCCAGTTGATACCCAGGGATACGCTCTTTGGCAATCCGGACAGAATCAGCAGCAGAATCAGCCCGGATGGCTCCTCCTTGAGCTTTCTGGCCCCCAAAGATGGCGTTCTGAACGTCTGGGTAGGTCCGGCAGACTCTCCTCAAAACGCAAAACCGGTGACCAATGACACCTATCGTGGCATCAGAACCTACGGCTGGGCTTACACCAACCAGCATATCCTCTACCTGCAGGACCGCAATGGAGACGAAAACTGGCGGATCTACAGCGTCAACCTCAGCAGTGGCGAGGTTTTGGACCTGACTCCTTTCGAGGGGGTCAGGGCGGAGATCAGGGCTCTCTCCCCCAAGCACCCCAATGAGGCGGTCATCGCCCTCAACAGACGCGATCCGGAATACTACGACCTCTTCTTGCTTGATATCCAGACCGGCAATCTGACTCTGATCCAGGAGAACAGGCACTTTACCAGCTTCCAGATCGATGATGACTACCGGATAAGGCTGGCGGCCAATATGACAGAAGACGGCGGTAGCGAGATATTCAGGCCCACAGAAGAAGGAGGCTGGGTGAGATACATGAAGATCGATCTGGAGGATACTCTCACCACAGGCTTTGCCGGATTCAATAAGAACAATGACTTGATCTATCTTATCGACAGCAGAGGGAGAAATACCGCCGCCCTTTACGCTCTGGATCTGAATACTGAAGAGAGCACACTATTGGCAGAGAACCCAAGGCAAGGTTCCTCTTTACAGATCGATCCAGGCTGGAGAACCTGACTTTAGCTCAGATGACCCCGGCCATCATAAAAACCCGCGATGGCCTGGACATGGTCTGCTACTACACCCTGCCTCCGGAGAG
>JAXDAR010000131.1:0-17812 GCA_034679645.1 Methanothrix sp.
GTAGTTGACTCTCAGGTAATCATACCTGCCAGTGAGGTTGATGATAGCTTCGAATACATCAAGCCTGAAACCTCGCAGGAGATCAGGATTCATTTCAAGAACGCTTTCCGAGGTAGAGATCAGAACCTGGTCACCATTGACCGGATCTGGCAGAATTCAGAAGAAAATCCTGATCTCGTACTGGTAGATAGCTCTCAATCCCACACGGTAATTTCCGGCACGTCCCTGATATTGGAGGAAGGATATGAGCTAGCGATCCAGTCTGTAGACATTTATGGCAATGGGACTTATGTTGAGCTGCTCTGCGATGGAGAGGTGGTAGCATCCAAGGTGATGGTTCTTGCTAACGAAGTTGCCGATACATTCTTCTACGCTGAGCCGGAAATGCAAAAAGAATTAACCGTTCACTTCAAAAACTCTTTGCGGGATGCAGAGGGGGGCTTTGCCACCATCGACTACATATCTCAATAGAGAACCGGTTGGGGAAGTCTGGGCAGCGGTCTCCCGTGAGGCTCTGGGAATGATCTTCAAGGGCGCAGATGGATCAGGGCTGGAGGAGGATGCCAGGCTGACTGCCATGTGGCTCTGGACTCTGTCCACCGGGGCAAAATGGGGGGCAGCTTTGATGATAAGGAATCGGAAGGTTCCGATGCGGAAGAGGGCATCTTGGGAAAAGGAGGCAATAAGTCGGGATTCGTCCTGGAGTACGATGCTGCCCGCAAGATCGCCCAAGGCCTGGGAGCCCATCTGGATTCCCTCTCCTCATTGGTTGAGTTGAAGGGAGACAAGGCCCGCATGCTTCCGGTCTCGAACGCACGCCGTATCTGTTCGGCCAGGGCTCTCCTGCAGTCAAGAAGGAACACAAGAAGAAAAAGGAGCTGCAGACCACACTTTCCGGCGGCCTGGCCCGGGCTGATAATGAGACGGGGCCAGCAAGAGAGCTTGTCCTGCCCTCTCCCGGCTCCACTGTTCTAGACAGGCTGCATCAGGCCATGCTCCTCTTCTCCACTGACCGGAGCGATGCTCTAAAGAGGTTCATTGAAGAGGATATCGGCCAGGATCAGGGGCTCTGGAGCCTGGCCCAGTCGCTCTCTGCTCTTTATCCCGCCGGGAGCGAGGAGCGGCGGTGGGTTGAGGGAGTGCTGGCCAGGAAGAAGGGACTGGGGACTTGAGGGAGAGCTACAGCCAACTCCAATTCAGAATAAACCAACTGGAATGTCCTGGATTTTTTGTTCTTCTGCCATTTCAAAATCCTCCCATCTCAAGCAAAGAAATCACACGCTCGGATCTCATAAGGACATCCTTTACTGTGGCATTCAGAGTTTTCCTATCCCTCATGTGGCTATCGTAATCTGCATTCACCCGATCAGCTTTCATTCTTTTGAGTTCAAATCCGATCTTGGCTCTCTTATTATTCCTTTTGCTGCCATGCACTGCGCCGCTAAAATAATTTGCGACGTACTGATGAATCGGCTCATCACCTGGAAGCGGCTTATGATCCACACAAGAAATGAAATTGCAAGCTGTGCAAAACGCTGCATAGTAAGCTCTGCTGATCGATGATCGCAACTTTGCCTCATCATTGGAGCTTTCTGCAAGCTCTTCCGCTAGCTCATGGTAAGACTTCCAGTTGAACTCTGCATGGCGCTCTGCTATCTGTATTCCACCTTAATACAGATATCTGCAGGTGAAGTGCTTGAAGCACATAGCCACCAGCTATCGTCGAATGCATCCAGCTTTCTGATGGCATCACTTGGCGGAAGGCTGGTGGATATGGAGATTAAAAGCTCTCTTTCATTCGGTGAGCCTGGATCTCTGAGTACTTCCATAAATATCTCGCCCTGTGGAAAATGCTCTCTGATCCTCTCATGTGCCTCTGAGATCAAAGCAATGGCAGAAGGCTCCTTCTTTAAGAAGTCATACGCATCCTCAGGCCGTCGAAAAGTATAATCCCTGGCCATTGCTGCAATGTCCCTATTCGGATAATCCGCTCCAGTGAACCTGGCTTCCAGCTTTTGCACAAGCATCTCCAGAATAATGATCCGAGTCGATAATATTTATCTCTTTGGTCTGTGAATATTGTCCCGGATCGTGTAGAGTCCCGACAGGCGGCAAAGGGTGAATGGATGATCAAGAATCAGTGGAAAGAAGCCTTCCTGCGAACCGGTCAGCATTACGAGAATGCCGGAATGATCATCCCCCACTCAGGGATGCCTTCTCACAAACAGCTCCCCGAATATCTCCTCCTGCTCCAGCCACACCTGCTTTCTCTGCGCCATGAAGAGGAGCGAGACGTAGTTTGTCACCCCGTCCTCATTCAAGCCATCCCTGCTATTGATATCCTGGAAGGTGACGGTCTTACTCTCCATGAACATATCATCCAGGATCGGGCCGAGCGCCTTTATCCTCTCCTCAATCCCCTCGTCATGTGAGAGGTCCAGCGCCTTCTCCTCGGTGGAAGGCCAGCGGTCCCTCATGGCCTTTCTCCGGCCCACCATCTCTGCTTTCTTCAGCTCTCCGATCAGTTCGTCGAGAGTCACCGGCCTCTTGGTGCGCCTTCTCACCGGCGGGCGGGGAAGGGACTCCTCTCTCTCTTCTTCCCAGGCCTCCTCCACCATCTCCTCGATCTCAGCCGGAGGCTCGTCCGGCTCGTCCTTCTGTCCTTCCATGGAGTCGGACTTCATCCTCAGGAGAATGCTGGCATAAAGCAGCGTCCTTGCCGGTATCCTCAGGTCCCTCTCCTCCAGAGAGTCTATGTACTGCAAGAACTTCTCTGTGGTCCGGGCGATATCGATATCCCAAGGATCGATATCTCCCCTCCGGGCCAGCTCCACCAGTACTTCCGCCGGCTCGCCGAACACGAAATCGCCGGGATTTTTTATAATTGGATCTTCGGACAAGTCTACCTCAACTGGTGCATATGCCGGTCACCGTGGTGATGTTGTTCTCCTGCATGGTCACTCCCAGGGTGAACTTCGACTGCAGTATCATCGGTTTTCTCAGGGATACCACAATGAACTGGGCCTGGGCAGAGATCTTCTTGATCAGCTTTGCCACCCTCTCCACATTGGCGCCGTCCAGGAACATGTCGATCTCGTCCATGGCATAGAAGGGCGCGGGCCGGAACATCTGGATGGAGAAGATGAAAGAAAGGGCAGTCAGGCTCTTCTCCCCTCCGGACATGGCCTCCAGGCGGTGGAAGGGCTTTCCCGCCGGCCGGGCTTTGATGGTCATCCCCCCGCTCAGAGGATCCTCCGGATTCTCCAGTATCAGCTCCCCCTCTCCCCGGGACAGCTCCTGGAAGATGTTCTTGAAATTATCATTGATCTGGGTGAAGCTGGATAGGAAGGCCTCTTTCTTCATCTGGTCGTACCTCTCCAGCTTATCGATGATCGCTTCCCTCTCCTCCCGCAGGGTGGTCCTCCGCAGGGCCAGGAAATCGTGGCGGGTCAAGACATGATCATACTCATCGATGGCCAGCATGTTCACCGGCTCCAGATCTCTCATGAACTGGGTTAAAGCGCGGATCTTCTCGGCGACGGTGCTGCTGTCCGGCGGCTCCTGGGCCGAGTCGACGCCACTCTCTTCGATCTCTGTACGCAGGCCCTCCACTTTGATCTGGATGACATCCCGGGCGGAGAGGCTGGCATCCAGGCGGGCCTGGATTCGGTCCATCTCCCGTTCCATTTTGTCGATCGCCCGCTGCATGGTGATGGTCTTCTCCAGCAGCTCGACTCTAACACCCTTCAGGCCGTGCAACTCATGCTCGATCTCCGCCTCCCTGGATTTCATCGCCGTCAGTTCCTGATTCAAGCTCTGAATCAGAGCAGCGGCGGCCTCTTTTTGCCCTGCGGCTTCCGCCTTTTCCGCCTCCAGCATCTCCCTCTTGGAGGCGATCTCCTTTTGCTTCTCGACTATGCCCTCCTCCCGGATCTTATCCTTGAGAATCTCGGCATCGATCTCAGCTATCCTTTCCTGCAGCCTCCTTATCTCCGACTTGGCAGCATCGGCTTTGCGGTTCAGCTCCGGGATGGCAGAGCCGGAAAGGTCGGTCTCAATCCGGCCGATGGTCTCATTCATGGAGGCCAGGATCTCCTCCGATGTTCGAATCTCCCCCTCCAGAGAGTCCAGCCTCGCTTTGTTGGTGATAAACTCGCTTTCCATCTGCACCAGGCGCTCGCGTTTCTCGGAGATGCTCTTCTCCAGCCTGGGCTTTGCCCCCGCCATCTCATCCGCCTGGAAGGTCTTCTTGGAGATGGCCCGGTTCAGCTCCTCCACCTCTCGGCTTATGTGGGAGATCTGCTCCTCGATCCGGTCCAGATTCTCAATAAGCTCCGCCCGCCCGGCATCAGCGCTGGCGATCCTCTCCGAGAGTTCCAGGAGCTTCTTTCCCTCCTCTGCCGCGAACTTCATTCTGGTCTTATAGTGGCCTCCGGTCATCGCTCCCGACCTTTCCACCAGGTCCCCTTCCAGGGTGACCATCCGGTAGCGGCCCATGAGCGCTCGGGCGTGGTTTAGGTTCTCCACCACCAGGGTATCGCGAAATACATACCAGAAGGCTCCCTGAAACTTGGGATCAAAGTCCACCAGGTTGAAGGCGTAGTCCACTATCCCCTCGTAGTTGGGCTTGAGGGAGGGGCTGCCCCGGTCCAGCTTGTTCAGGGGGAGAAATGTGGCTCTGCCGATCTGGGACCTCTTAAGATATTCAATCGCCCTCGCAGCATCCTCGTCCGTGGCGGCGACGATGCTCTGCATCCGCCCTCCGGCTGCCACCTCCAAAGCGGCGGAGTAACGGGATTGCACATTCCCCAGCTCCGCCACTGTGCCATACAGGCCCGGAAGCATATCTCTCTTGATGGCAGAGCGGATGGCATCCACGGCGCGGGAAAATCCGCCTTTATCCTCTGCCGCCCGGATCCGGCCGTCGGTGCGGGCGAACTCACCCTGCAGTTTTTGCATCTCCCGTTCCGCCTCGGAGATCTCCCGGCGCAGTCTGAGCCTCCCCTTCTCCAGGTCGTCACTGTCCCTCTCCAGCTCCATCGCCCGGCGGTTGAGTTCTGCCAGCTCTTCTTTCAGTTGCTCTGCCTCATGATCGCTGCCTGCCAGGGCATCCATCGCCTCCTTGATGGCACGGGAAAGCTCCTCTCTCTCCAGGCCTCCCCTTCTCGCCGCATCCAGCAGCCGGTCCCTCTCCCGCAGCAGATCTCCCAGCTTCGTCTTGGCCTCTTCCCGGATCTTTCTCGCCCCTTCTAACTCCTCTCTGAGGGCGGAGAACTGGGCGTCCTCTCGGGCTAAGCTCTCTTCCGCCTTGCGGAGAAGGTCGTTTTGATCCTCAAGCTCTCCCTCCAGGCTGGCTTTGCGAATGCTTGCGTCCTGAATCCTCTCAGCCAGGACCTCCTCTTCTCCGGTAAGGTTGCCCAGCTGGATGAAGCTGGCATTCTGCTGACGGTCGAAGTCGGCCAGGGACTTTTCTGCCATCTGGATCCTGCCGGTCTCGCGGGCGACTTCACCTTTCAACTCCTCTATCCTGCGCTTGACCTCGATCTGCTCGTCCTCTCCCTTATGGGTGATCTCCTGGCCGAGGCTCTGCAGCTTCTCCTCCTGGACGGCAAGACTGGAACGCTCCTCACTTGCCTGCAGCTTTATCTCCTCATTTCTGGCCTGGAGAGAGGATATCTCCTGGTTCAGCTTCTCCAGCTCTCCCGATGCCTCTTTGAGCCTGGCCAGGAGGAGGAAGGCCTCCTGCCTTTTCAGCTCGTCTTTATGCGCCTGGTAGGAATGGGCCTTATCCCTCTCCGCCTGCAACCGGTCTAGCTGGCCCTTCACCTCCTCCAGGATGACGTCCACCCGTTCGATGCGCTCCCGCACCACATCCAGCTCTTCCAGAGCTTTTTTCTTCTTCTCATCGAATTCGGCGACGCCGGCGATCTCATCTATGATCTTCCGCCGCTCCACCGCCGTCATCTCGATGATCCGGGTCACATCCCCCTGCATGACGATATTGTAGCTCTCCGGAGTTATGCCCGCTTTGGCCAACAGGTCCTGCAGCTCCGCCTGGCCGCAGGATTTGCCATTGAATGAATAAGAAGAAGCATATTTTTCCCTGTTCATCTTGATCTTTCTTGAGACCTCGATAATGTCCTGGTCCAGAGGAAAATGGCGGTTGGTGTTGTCCAGGCGGACGATCACCTGGGCAAAATCCGGATTTTTACCGTTATCCCCCCGGTAGATGAGATCTGGCAGCCTTTCCGCCCTCATCGCCCGCGAGCTGGAAAGGCAGAGGGCAAAGAGGAGAGCATCAACTATATTGGATTTTCCGCTTCCGTTCGGCCCCGTAACCGTCACAAAATCGTTCTTCAGAGGGACCCTGATGCTCTTGCCGAAGGACTTGAAGTTCTTGAGTTCAACCTCTTTGATGTACAAAGGCTACCTCCGCCCCAATTCTGCAATGCCGGCCCTATCCATGCCCCCTCAACATCAGATCATGTCCCTCGGCATCATTCAGCTCTTTTTTCCTCTGCCCGTTTTGCCTTTCCCTTATGGTCGCTTCTTAACTTAGTTATGTATTCGAGGATGTATATATCACTTTCCTATATGTAAACCTTTCCTCCTGTACGATAATTAAATTCACAAGATCAAGATATTTATTTACCATTTATAATTTACATCAATTCTGTCGCTCTTCTTTTTCATTCCACGGATTCCCGTTTTCTCAGTTACCCCAAGGCTTATTTACCATCTGGCAAGATCAAAATGAGAATGGACGTACTCGCAGATGTAGGTGGAAGGCCGGGTCTGGACTGCAGGGGATTTTGCAGCTACTGCTACTTCAAAGGGGCAAAGAAGGTGCCGGCGTTCGGCTGCAAGAACTGCATGCCTTTCAAGAAGGGCTGTGACTACTGCTCCCGTGCCATCATGGAGGGCTATCCGGGCTTCAAGCCCATGGATGCAGTCTTATTCGAGGTGGCCCAGAGGTGCATGGGCAGCATACCGGACAGGGTCACCATCAGCGGCGGCGGCGACCTGAGCTGCTATCCGGACCTCATCCCCCTGGCGAGGATGGTGGGGCAGGGAATGGTGCCCATCAGCCTGGGCTACACCAGCGGAAAGGGATTTAAGAGTGCGGACGATGCGGCAGAACTTATCGATGCCGGAGTGAACGAGGTATCCTTCACCGTCTTTTCCACCAACCCCGAGCTTCGAGGCAAGTATATGGGGGACAGGCATCCCCAGATCGCCCTGGAAAACCTGAAGACCTTCTGCCAGAGCTGCGATGTCTACTGCGCCTCAGTCATCATCCCGGGAGTGAACGACGGCCTGGAATTGGAGAGGACCTGCAACGACCTGGAGGAGATGGGAGCGCGAGGCCTGATCCTCATGCGGTTTGCCAACTTCCGCGATCAGGGCCTGATCCTGGGAAATGATCCCATCATGCCCGGTATCACTCCTCATACCATCGAGGAGTTCAGGGACCTGGTCACCCATACCGCCGAGCAGCACCGCTTCCGGGTAACCGGAACCCCTCTGTGGGACCCGCTCACCGGCGCGCCCTTCGCTTTGGCCAGGCGGCCGGATGTCATCTCCCGCCTCCCCCCTCTGAGGAGAGGGGCGAGCCTCATCACCAGCCGGGCAGCGGCTCCATTGCTGAGGAGCATTTTCAGCCAGATGGAGACGGGAGATCGGGTGAGCATCCTGCCGGTGGAAAAGGATATCGGCTGTCTGATCACCATCGAGGACTTCTCCGGCCTGGACCTTAACCGGGTGATGGGCACGGTCATCATCCCCGGCCGGACCATGGCCCATGAAAAAGAGATCAAGAGCATTCTATCAAAGGATGGCCGGGATAGGATGATAATCAGGGGCCCGGATACCCTCACCGTGGACGGTGAGATGAGCATCTCCATGAATGCAGAGCAGGTCATCGATCTGGAGGTCGAGGCTTTTGGAGAGCTGATCGAGGCCATCAATGCCATGGGCGTTTGAATATCTGCAAAGGAATATCTCAAAGGAATATCTGCAAGGCAATATGGGCAGATGAATAAAGCAAAGGGGCAAAAACAGATGAAAAAGATGAGAAGACAAAAGAGGCCATTTCACGTCATGATCATACCCACCCTCGGCTGTCCCTCCAAGTGCAGCTACTGCTGGAGCTCCGAGGTCGGGTCCCCGAGGATGACCATCGAGACCGTAAGGGAGATAGTCGATTGGCTGCGTGATTTTCGGGACGATCCGGTCACATTCACCTTTCACGGCGGAGAGCCGCTGCTCGCCGGGGCGGATTACTATAGAGAGGTCCTTCCCCTGCTTAAAGATGAGCTCGAGCATCTCAGCCCCAACTTCGCCCTGCAGACCAACCTATGGCTGCTCACCCCGGAGCTGGCGGAGGTCCTGGCAGAGCATGAGATTCCCATAGGCTCAAGCCTTGACGGCCCCCAGGAGCTCAATGACCTGCAGAGGTCCGAGGGCTACTATGAGAGGACCATGGCCGGATATGAGCTGGCCCGAAAGCACGGATTGCAGGTGCAGTTCATCTGTACGTTCACCTCTCATTCGGTGCAGTTCAAGGAGGAGATATTCAATCATTTCATGGAAAATGACCTTACCTTAAAGCTCCACCCAGCTCTCCCCTCGCTTAAGAGCGACGAGCCGGACCGCTGGGCTCTTCCCCCGGAGGAGTACGGCGAGCTGCTGGTCTATCTCTTGGACAAGTATCTGGAGAACATGGACCGAATCGAGGTCAGGAACATCAACGACTATGCCAGGTGCGTACTCACCGGAAGGGGTACCGTCTGCACCTTTGTCGACTGCATGGAGAATACCTTTGCCGTGGGCCCGGACGGGAGCATCTATCCGTGTTACCGGTTTGTGGGAATGCCCGCATTCGTCATGGGAAACGTCCGCGACCATCCCAGCCAGGCCGACCTGGCCGCCTCCCCCGCTGCAGGGCTCATGCGTCAGTTCAGAGAGTATGTGGATGTGAACTGCAAAGGCTGCAAGCACATCCGCTACTGCCGGGGGGGCTGTCCCTACAATGCCATCGCCCCAACCGAGGGAGAGATCAGGGGAGTTGATCCTCACTGCACCGCTTATAAACGGATATTCGACGAGATCTCCGATCGCTTCAACAAAGAGATGATGGGCTCCATGGGCCTGGGACTGGAGGGGATGGGACCGGGAAGCGGAAAAGGCAGCGGGCCGGGGATCATGGCCCTGATGCAAAAGATGATTGGGAGATGAAGAGAGGAGATCCGAAGGTCGCCGTAAGTTGATCTGAATGCGATTTTCAACTCGTGGCAAAAGCCGCTCGGGTCCCAAAACGTTATTGCCCATGAGCTAAAATCAGCTGATCGATGACTATGGAGAAGATTCAAGAGGTCAAGGGTCTGGGCGGAATGCTGAACGGCTTTCGGGATCTGGTCAAGGATGATCAAAAGATAACCTTCGTTGGGTCTCCCGGTTTTTGCACTCCCTTCGCTCTCTTTTTAGGCTATCCGGTAAGAGAGAAGGAACTGGCTTTCATTCCCGGGATAAAGAAGGAAAAAATGCGCAAGATCGTCTCCACTGAGTGGGGATTGGAGCTGGGAGACGAATGCAGTTTCGAGGCAGATTCAGTGGTCATTCTGGGAGGCATGGCCATGCCCAAGATCGGAGTGAAGCCGGAGGAGATGGCAGATTTTCTGGGCAATATGAAGTACAAGAGGCTCCTAGGTGTCTGCTTCATGTCGATATTTGAAAAAGCCGGGTGGTGCGAGGCCCTCAGCTTCGATAGCGTCATGAACATGCTCATCGAGGGGGAGGTATCCAGGTAGAAAGCCCTGCCTGACTTTCAAACAGGAGTCGGTGATGAAGCAGTCTAGAATGCAGAGGATCACCCCCTATCTGGGAATGATCGTGCTGATAGTGTCCATCGGCGGCATCTTCTTTCCCAAGCTCGGCTGCATCCTCCTGCTGGTCTTCGCCACTCTCCTGGTCATCGCCCCCTTCCGGGGCCGTTGGTTTTGCGGCAACCTCTGCCCCCGGGGGAGCTTCGTCGACTTCTGGCTGGCTCCCCTGAGCCGCAGGCTGGCGATCCCTCAATTTTTGCGCAGCATGTGGATCAGGGTCCCCATCTTCATCGCTCTGATGGGCTTCATGCTCTTCCGGCTGATGGGAACCCAGGGAGTGGTGGATCGAATAGGAATGGTCTTTGTCACCCTCTGCATAGTCACAACCTCGATTGCCATCCTCTTCGGGGTATTCCTCGCTCCCCGCACCTGGTGCACATTCTGCCCCATGGGGACACTGCAGAGGACATTGGGCCGGGGAAAGTACCAGCTCTCCATCGACCGGGAGAGGTGCATTGTCTGCAAGAGGTGCCAGAAGGTCTGCCCCATGCAGCTTCCTGTCAATGAGACTCAGGACCTGCCGGACTGCATAAAGTGCGGCCGCTGCATCCAGGCCTGTCCGAAGGATGCCCTGCGCTTTCAGTGATTGTCGAAGTTATGACGCAAGCTTAATTAGGATGTGTCGAAAATCAATGGCTGGTGAAATGAGATGAAAAATGGAATAATCTGCATCTTCATACTGGCAGTCAGCCTGATTTTGCCTGCATACGCTGTGAACGGCGGCTATGTCAACCCCAACATCGGCCAGTCATACGGCCGGGGGACTCTGGACGAGGGCCTGGCGGGAATGCTGGACTGGCTGGACCAGCCCGTGCCCAGCGCCAGCTACCCCCTGAACACCTCAGATGCTTCCCTTTACACCGCGGGGGCAAGAGAGAGTGCATTTGCCCCCTATAGTGAGTATTATACTGCTACCACAAAGGATACCGCTACCACAAAGGCTGCGGAGGGTGGAGTGATCGGCAGCCCTGCCCAATTCGATATATCCGGCAACGAGCCACTTGCGGTCTACTACGGCGACGGCCAGGGGCTGGCATACTCCCAGTATGCATCTGCCATGGCCACCAGAAGCGATCTATGGATAAAGGGCACCACTAACTGGTCACAGTATGCAGCCGTGCCATTGGGAAGCAGTCTGGAGCTGGTGGCCTATGCCCCTCAGGGAGGCAATGCGGGCTTCTATCAGACCATCGAGATCAGCAGCATACTGCACGATTACGGCACCTATCAGTTGAATCCGGGCTACAGCACCATGAGCTTTGATGCCGATCAGGCCGGAAGGCATATGCTCTACTTCGTGATCAACAACCAGCCAAGCAACCTGGTCATAGTGGACGTCTTCCCTCAGCAGGCGGAAGCGGCATCATCCAAACCCGCCCATACCGTATCATAAAGATCCAAATATCTGCAGGTCCATAACATATCCGGGAGATGATCCATGAGTGAAGCTCTGAGGATTCTGGGTCTGGCGGACCTGCATGACTGCACAGAGAGGCTGGAGGATCTGAAGGATATCAGCGCCAGTTGCGATATCATCGTCTTTTGCGGCGACCTTCACAACGGAAGCTCCAGAGAGAGGGCGAGGCCTGCTGTCATGGCCCTCGCCCGCCTCGGATCGTCAGTGCTGATAGTCCCCGGCAATATGGACCACAGAGATACAGTCCCGGAGCTGTGGAGAAAAGCAGGTTTTGTCGAGCTTCATCAATCCTCTTTTCGCTATAAGGAGTTCGGATTTTTTGGCTTGGGGGGAATGATTGCCAGGGATCCCCGCAGGCTGGGGGACCTGAACAGGTACTACCATCGGGATGAAGAGGTCTATTCCCTTCTGGAGAAAGCCTATGGGGAGGTTTCAGATGCCCAAAGAAAGATCCTCGTCGTCCATCAGCCTCCTCGCGGGGCGCAGGATCTCCTTTACAATGGAGAGAGTTCGGGCTCCTCGGAGTTGCGTCGATTCGTGGAGGACCATCAGCCTGACCTGGTTTTATGCGGCCATATCCATGAGGACCGGGGAGAATGCCAGATCGGCTCCACACTGGTAGTGAATGTGGGAGAGCTGCGCCGGGGTCATGGTGCGGTTATCACTCTGGATGAGGAGATAGCTGTCGACTGGATTTGAAAAAACCTGCTCTTTTACCATCTTTCTGATCAACTGGTGCATCTTTGATTCGCCTTTGGACTTGCTTTTCTATTCGTCCGCTTTCCGCGCAACGATGATGATGGAATAGGATCCATCGACATCCTCCACCGATGGGTAAGCGGCGACATAAGAGAGCCAGCGGATCATCTCCTCTGAGTGCATCGCCCGCTCTTCCGTCAGCCTTCGCCCGATCCTCCTGGCATTGAAGAGTTGCTGCTCTCTTCGGAATAGGGCGCGGGATCGAGACTGGCCCAGCCGGTACACCACATGCATGCCGCATCGCTGGACCATCCGGCAGAGAGAGGGGAAGGAAAACCACTGCTTGTGGGACCGATTCCTTGGCAGGCCGGCATCATCTCCTGACTCGTATATCGCATTGGGAACGGAACAGATGAAAAAACCTCCAGGCATCAGGATTCTGGAGAAATCATATACCGCCCGGCCCGGATCGTTCAGGTGCTCCAGGGTCTCAAAGCTGACCACTGCCCCGCAGGAGCCGGGCAGGATATGGCTGCACAGATCGCCCTTCTCCAGATCCAGGCGGAGGAATCTGGCATTGGGCAGCTGGCATCTTTTTGTTGCCTGATCGACCATCTCCTGGCTCGCGTCTATGCCCACCACCTCTTCGGAGACGGAGGCCAGCTCTATCGATCCATATCCCAGGCCGCAGGACACATCGGCTGCCAGCCTGATGCTGCGGGGGCGAAGAAAGTCGGCGGCGAAAAGATAGCGCCCCAGGTACTCTGCTTTTCGCCATAGATTGCTGTCCCTGGAATCGAACGGATCCAGCTGATCCAAGCCCGTGCCTTTATATGCGGAGTAGGATGACATTTCCTGATCTCCATCAGTCTTCCATATCGTCTATTCTACTTGATTGAGGATGCAACGATGTCATCCCATTCTCTCAAAGCGGCAAAGGAGATGCTCAGGAACAATGCTGCATAACCAAGTGCGGCATCGTCATTTTCCATCTTCTGGCTGAGCAAGGGGAGCATGGGTTTGAAGCGATCTGACAATGCCGGTCCGCAGTCGTGTGGATCGCCCTTTGCGCCCGACTGGAGGCGTTGGGCGAGATAAGGCTTGATATGCTCATCCATCATCACCGTCCGGTAGACCCCGGCGGCAAAGCCAAGCTCCTTGAGCCGGGCAGGATCGGTCTCCTGGGCCATCAGCAAATTGGTAACCGCCAGTTTGCGCATCCAATTCTGCGTTTCCTGTGCCGCACTCCTGGTCGCCCGGAAGCAGGAGACCCAATCGAGTCGGGCAAGACCTATAGCACCCCTTCTCGCCAGGGAAGCACCCTCGCGGAGCATATAGAAGTTCAGAGTGAGAGAGATCCCTATGGGTCCGCCCCACCTGCCTGCTATAGCAAGTCTTGGCGTCCACCGGCTGGCAAAGCTCGCTACACCCAGAGCGCTGGATGTGGCTTCAACAGCCGCTGCCGCTTTCTCATTGCTGCTTGCATCCGGAAGGCTCATGCTTGAAATCCGCTCAATCGGCCGGGGACCGGGTATGTCCGCGGAGAGATCTCCCTTAAAAGTCTTGTTCAGATATTCGCGCAGCAAGGGGCGATAGATCTTTTCTGCCAGGCGTTCGTTCAGGCGCTCGTTTAGCCGGTCCGCAGTCTCACTTGCCAGGGCGCGGCGGAGCAGGCCGGACATTTCCTGCAGAGCGGCAGCGGACCGGACGGCGACACCCTTGATCTGCTCGTCATTTGAAGAGCCCGGGATATTCTGTTTCATCTCTTTCTCTTTTTCAACCCCGGCCTCGATCATCTCGCTGACTTCTTCTCTCACCGCACGCTTGCTGAACTCCCTGATCTTTGCTTCGTAACGCTTGACCAGAGCAGCATCTTCCCTGCCCCCTCTCTTCAAAGCATCCACTATAGGCGCCGTTTCTGCTGCTGCTCTGCTGATGTGAGTTCTGGCCATCGAGCCGACAACGATCGTTTGGATGCCACGCTTGTCGGTAACTTTCTGGTTGGTTATCTGGAACCACCACCAGAGCAGCTCAATGTATTCCTTCTTTCTTATGCTCTTCAGTTCTTGAATGTAGTAAAGGGGATGCACGTCTCTATGGCCGCTTATATCGCCCAGGTAATCAGTGGCAGACATGATGCTCACAATAGCATAGAGCACATCTCGCGGCCGGTCAAATTTGCCAACATACTCCCCTGGCATTTCGATCTCGTCCTCTCGGGCAGGCTGGCGTTGCAGGAGGCCAGAGACTCCGGGCCCTTCTATGCCGGACTGCTGAACCGTATGGGTCAGCTCGTGTGCAATTAGCCGACGTCCCTCCGGGCTCTTTTCCGAAGGCTGATCTCCAGCGAAAAAAATGTCCTGTCCCAGGGTATAGGCACGAGCGTTTATATCCCTGGCTGATTCCCTGGCAGCATCATCAGTATGGAGCCGCACCCGGGAAAAGTCATAGCCAAAGCGCTCTTCCATATCCTGCCGCAGTCCCGGCTCGATAGGTTGGCCGGAACTGGCCAGAGCCCTCTTAACGCCTGCGGGCAGGGTATCCCCATCTTTGGATTGGCGGATTAAGGAGATAGTTCCACCGGAGATGCCCGTCGAGATAGGCGAACCTGCTGCAACCTGCTCGGAGATCCGGTCGGCTTCCTGCTCATAGTTATCCTGAGCAAGATTTACTGCAAGCTTCGCCTGGATGGCTGCTTTAGGCTCTGGGTACATTTTTCTCTGGCCAATCTCTTTGCCTGGGGTGAAGGATATTATCCCAATTTTTCCGGATCGCTTGAATAGCCTCTGTACAGCCTGGTTTCCAATGGCTTGCTGCATTTGTAGGATGGGATGGACAACACCGCTTTCAATCGATCTTCTGTGAGATAAAACTGCAGCATTGGATGGCTCTTGAATCTTTAATTGGCTATGATTTCCTGCCAGAGTATGCACTCTTATCACCGATCTAAGCAAATTCCACTCTAGTATAGTGCTTCCATCCTGCTTAAATCCATTGGGCAGGCAATATATGTAAAAAATAGAGAGAGGTGAGAGCTAACGGATGTCCAGTTTTGTCCGGCCCATCACTGCCAGATAGGCTACCTCTTTTCCTTCCTCGATCTTGGACTTCTGGTCCTCGGTTATGGGCACATCGACGGTGGCATAGCTGCCCAGGTCCATCAACTGCACCGATGTGTCGCTGATGGACAGGACCTGGCCGGTCTTGCGCTCGACTGTGGGCACATAGATCTTGGTGGTGACCGGCTGGACGATGGATTTCTTCTGATTGTCGAAGATGCCGATGGCATCCACCCTCGCCTTGGCCGAACCGTGTTTGCCGGGCTTGGAATGGGATATGCTCTTGATGATACAGGGCTCTTCGTCAATGATTACGTACCTTCCTTCTTTCAGCTCTCTGACCTCAACCTGCTCCTTCATTTCATCACTCCTAGGGGCGAATGCGACTCACCTATTTAAAGGATATCTTTCATCCGCCGCAGCGCTTCCTCAAGACTGGCCCGGCTGGCGGCATAGGAGATCCTGATGTGCTCGCGGCCACCAACACCAAAAGCCGATCCGGGAACGGTGATTACCCCTGCCCGAGCCAGCCTTTCGGCCACCAGTTCGCCGTCTCCCACCCGGGGGAATAGATAGAAAGCGCCATCCGGCTCAGTAAGGTCCACTCCCATCTCCCGGAAGCCAGCCACCAGCAGATCTCTGCGGCTCATGAACTCGTCCCTCATCTGACGGACGCAATCCTGGGGCCCTGTGACTGCCTCCAGAGCTGCCGCCTGGGAGATGGAACTGGCGCAGGCCTGGACATACTGGTGGATATTGAGCAATTGCTCGATTGCCCCGCAGGGGGCGGCGAGATACCCCAGCCGCCAGCCGGTCATGGCATAGGTCTTGGAGACGGCATTGACTGTGATCACATTCTCTGCGAACCGGGCGGGGCTGACATGCTCTCCCCGGTAGATGAAGTGCTCATAGACCTCATCCGATAGCAGTGCCACATCCTCGTCGTCGGCTATCTCGGCAATGGCCCTCATCTGCTCGCCGGTCTGCACCGATCCGGTGGGATTTGATGGGGAGTTGACGATTATCATCCTGGTCTTGTCGGTTATTTTCTCTTCGATCGCCTCCGGGGTTATGCGCAGGTTCTCGTCCAGGGGAACGGAAACCGGCTTCGCTCCCACCAATTTTGTCAGCTCGGCATAGGAGAGGAAGCTCGGGTCGCCCACCAGCACCTCTTCACCCCGGTCGACCAGGGCGGCGATGGCCAGAAACAGGGCCTCGCTGGCACCGCTGGTGACCATTATATCCTCCGCGGTGCAGTCGATCCGGTTCTCATTTCTGAACTTCTCCGCCAGGGCTTCTCGGAGCGCCGGCACTCCGCAGTTGGGGGTGTAGCCGCACTGACCCATCTCTATCGCCCTGATCGCCGCCTTTTTTATATGGGCTGGTGTATCGAAATCTGGCTGGCCCAGTCCCAGGTTGACCGAATCGGGCGCAGCCGACTCGAAGCATTTCCTGATTCCTGATATCTCAATCTCCTCTGTGCAACATGCAAATCTCATGGCTTATCCCTCCGAATTTGCTCCACCGTCTGATCATCTCTGTAGACCACATTGAGAATGCTAAAGCAGCCGAGGGTGCTCAGCTCCTCTTTCATGATGTTCATCCTCACTCTTCCTCCTCTCCAGTAGAGGGTGATCTTCACATCCTCCTTTTCTATCTCCAGGGATATGGACTCCATGAACCTCTCCAGCGCCCGGCTGTTGGAGAACGGGACCACGAAAATCGCCCGGTATCTGTCCTTTTTTCGGGCATACGAGGTCAGAATATAGCCGTTGCTCTCAAACTCGCTGATCTCCTCGAAGCGACACAGGACCTCCTTTTCATGCTCTGTGGTCGAGTCGACCCGGGAGATTATCAGCAGAATCCTGGAGAGAAGCAATTTATCAAATTTTTTTCCAAACCAGAGGTTGATGGAGCCCTGAGTGAGCAGGATGGATACGGAAGATCCACTGATCTCTATGGAGACCGGTTCCGGCCTGGAACCTTGAGAGTAGGGCATTATCACTAGATCCTGGGGGAGCAGATATAACCGTTTCGAGAAATGATCCCTGGAGAGGATTTCCATGGACCAATGCTTAACGGCTTTAAGAGAGGAGTTTGCCCGGGAGCCCTATGCCCGATTGTTCGGAATAGAGATCGTCGAGATGGAGGCGGGGCACGCCATCCTGAAGATGAAGACTAAGGATGTGATGAATAACCTCTTCGGGACTGTTCACGGGGCGGCCATCTATTCCCTGCTTGATGCCGCCTTTGAGCTGACCGTCAACTCTCATGGCACCGTGGCGGTGGCACTGGGGGTGAACGTCAATTACCTATCTCCTGCCCGTTCCGGGGAGACTCTGCAGGCAGAGGGGCGGGAGGCCAATAGGACCCGAAAGATCTCCTCCTGCGACATCCGGGTGACGGGAGAGGACGGCCGGCTGGTTGCCACCTGCCAGGCCCTGGCGTATAGAATGAAAGATCGGCTTCCCTTCCTGCCGCCTGAGGCTGCTACAACTATTGAAAAGCGTTCTTGAACAGGGTTTATATTCCATTGATCCCAAGGATCTGGCGATGAAGCTAGGGCCCTGCATAAAGAGATACAAGGAGGACACTCACCGGGCGGTATCCCCGGAGGAGACTGAGGAACGCATAGAGGCCAAGCTGCCCGCTGCCGGGATAACAAGGGTGGCCGATATCACTAACCTGGACCGAATCGGCATACCGGTCTTCTCCTCCATCCGGCCGATGGCCGATCGGGGAGCGGTCTCGGT
>JAXDAR010000132.1:0-2620 GCA_034679645.1 Methanothrix sp.
TGCTCTCTATGATCAGGGCAAATACGGTGAAGCCATAGCGGCCTATGATAAAGCAATTGAGATCGATCCACAAAATGCGGATGCCTGGAACAATAAAGGTAATGCTCTCATTGCCCAGGGCAAGTACGAGGGAGCTATCAAGGCATTTGATGAGGCAATTGAGATCGACCCACAATTAGCAGAAGCATGGAACAACAGAGGTAATGCTCACATTGCCCAGGGCAATTACGACGAGGCTATCAAGTCATTTGATAAAGCAATTGAGATCAATCCACAGTTTGCAGAAGCATGGTACAACAAAGGCTATGCTCTATATGCTCAGGGCAATTACGACGAGGCTATCCAGGCCTACAATATGGCCATTGAGATCGACCCGCAACACGCAAGTGCCTGGAACAACAAAGGCTATGCTCTATATGCTCAGGGCAAGTACGACGAGGCTATCCAGGCCTTTGATAAACTCATTGAGATCGACCCAAAATTGGCAAAAGCCTGGTGGGGCAAAGGTATTGCTCTATATGCTCAAAGCAGGTACAATGAAGCCATTGCGGCTCTTGATGAGGCCATTGAGATTGATCCACAATTGGCCGAAGCCTGGATCGTCAAAGGCATGGCTCTCGATGGTCAGGGCAAGCACCATGAGGCCAAGGCGGCTTATGATAAGGCCATCCAGATCGATCCAGGATTAGCTGCGTTGCTCTGATTACGTAGGGAGCGCGGAGGGTCAGGAATACCAAGAGCTTCATGTCGGTCTCGTTCGACCGTCCTGCAATTGATGATATCGTTTTCATAGCTGCTGCTCTGATACTGCACACATACATTGATCTATTCCGCAGCCCAATTACATGCCGGAAGGCAGTGTTCTCATGAAGTCGCTCAAGGACAGAATCCGGGAATCGGGACGGGTATTCGTTTTTGGCATAGCCGGAGACAGCGGCTCGGGCAAGACCACCATCTCCCGGGGCATCAGAAGGATCCTGGGGGAGGATATGGTGGCCACCTTCTCCATGGACGACTATCACTCTTTGGACCGAAGGCAAAGAAAGGAGAGAAACATCACCCCCCTCCATCCGGAGGCCAACCAGTTCGACCTGCTGGCGGAGCATTTGGAGGCCCTGCGGCGCGGGGAGAGTATAGACACGCCGGTCTACGACCACAGCAAGGGAGAGATCGCGGGAACGGTGCCCTTCGGCCCGGCGGCGGTGATAATCGTCGAAGGCCTTCATCCCCTCTATACCGAACGGCTGAGAAGGCAGATCGACTTCAAGATATTCGTCGACCCCTCCCGATCGGTGAAAAGGCTGTGGAAGATCAGGAGGGATGTGGGGGAGCGGGGCTACCAGCCCGACCAGGTGATGGCGGAGATCCTGCAGCGCGAGCCGGACTACAAGCTCTATGTGGACTTTCAGAAGATCTATGCCGGGATTGTGGTCAAGATTCAGGACTCCCGCTTTCACTCCTCAATTCTTGATTCCCAGCCCAACCTGGACTGGTACTCGGTGCGGCTGATCATGGATATCATGGAGCACCCGGTCTCCGAGGTGGGGATGAACATCGATCTTTCCAAGATACTGCGCCGCTCGGAGCACGAGTTCTCCATAGAGTTCCAAAGGGACGACTACTACGGAAAGAGGGTGGGGATCATGACCATGGATGGGGAGATTCACCAGTCCATGATCAGAGAGCTGGAGAGAAAGCTTTGCCAGTCCCTGGGGACGGACGGCCTGATAAGCGACAGAAGAGAGGAGTACGTCAATGCCATCGGCCTGGCCCAGCTCATCTTAACCTGGAACTGCACTGAGAAGCTGGACTATCTCCTCCTGGAAGAGGGATATTAGAGGTTAATAAGATTGGAGAGTTCAACAGATTAGAGGCTTCGAGTTGATCGGCCAAATTTATGGCGACAAAAGAGATTGCGTTCAAGCCAGTGGCATCCGCCATAATTGCCCGAGGGGGCGAGGGCGATGTGTAGGAGATGAGCGGATGAGCCACACCACCGGACCGCCCTCCCGCCCGAGAGAGCTAAGCTCAGCCTCTCTTCTTGATCTCCTTCTCGATCTCCGCACCCGCCTCAGTCAGGTCCCAGAGGCCGTTCTCCTCGGAGACCAGACCGCGCTCTGCCATCTCCGCCAGGACCTTGCCTGCGGTGGGCGCCGGGATGTGCCCGAACTTGCTGACCTTGTCCGCGGCCAATTTTCCCTTGGTTCCCAGGATCTGAATAATCCTTTCTCGCTGCTTGTTTCCCGTGATGAAACCCATATTTCCTGCCAGGTCGTCTGCCATATCTCTCCTTCCTTTTTGCGTTAGCTTTATTAGCTGTCCACCTCAATGTTAAAAGTGGCGGGCAGTCCGGGTGGTTCGGCGTCACCTATAACCCGAAATCGTCGATACGCGGGGGGCGAAGCTGACGGAAGACCGTGGGCGCTGTGCGTTCAGTCCAGCGGCCAACTATGATTCTCCGTCCTGTAGGGATGGCACCGGTCCATGGGTCCTCCTGAGGGATGATCCATGTACCATAATTGCAGGAACCGGTTCAGGCCCGGAAGGGAGCAGACCCACCGCGGGTAACAGTCGCTTGCAGGTTTAAGGGGAGGAGAAGACATCGGGATTAACTGGCATG
>JAXDAR010000133.1:0-8200 GCA_034679645.1 Methanothrix sp.
GATGTTCTTTCTGAACCACATGTAGGCTTCTGGGTTCAATGGCTCGCCCACAGAGGCCAGGATCCTTACCTTGGACAGGTTGTACTTCTTCACGAATTCCTCGCCGGTCTTCATGAACATCCTGATAGCGGTGGGTGCGGTGTAGAATACGGATACATTGTACTTCTCGATGATCGACCACCAGCGGCCCAGATCAGGGAAGTCGGGAGAGCCTTCGTAGAGGATGGTGGAGGCGCCAAGGCACAGCGGGCCGTATACCACGTAGCTGTGGCCGGTGATCCAGCCGCAGTCTGCGGTGCACCAGAAGACATCATTGTCGTGGACATCCATTACCCAGGAGGTTGTCTGAGCGGGGCAGACGGCATAGCCGCCATGAGCGTGCTCGATACCCTTGGGCTTGCCGGTTGTGCCGGAGGTGTAGAGGATGAACAGCCTGTCCTCTGGGTCGAGCATAACGGTCTCGCACTCCTCTGACTGGCCCTTCACGAAATCATCATAATAGACATCGCGTCCTTCCTGCATGGGGACGGCAACGCCGGTTCTCTTGACAACTACTACCTTCTGGACGGAGGGAGCAGTCTTCATTGCCTCATCCACATTGGGCTTGAGGGGCAGTGGCTTGCCGCGCCTGTAGAAGCCGTCAGCGGTGACGACAACCTTGGCCTCAGCATCGTTGACCCTGCTGTTCAGGCCGCCGGAGGAGAATCCGGAGAATACCACGGTGTGAATGGCACCGATCTTGGCGCAGGCCAGCATGGTGATGGGCAGCTCGGGGATCATGGGGAGGTATGCGACAACTCTGTCTCCCTTGACCACGCCAACGCTCTTGAGGGCATTGGCCATCTTGTTGACCTCTACATAGAGCTGGCCGTAGGTGATATCCCTGGCATCACCGACTGGCTCGCCTATGAAGTGGTAGGCTACCTTATTCTTTTTGGCGCCCGTGGCATGCCTGTCCACGGCATTGTAAGCGACATTGATCTTACCGCCGGTGAACCACTTGTAGTAGGGCTTGGCGGAGTCGTCAAGGACCTTGGTGTAGGGCTTAGACCAGTCAGCATAGGTCTTGGCCATCTCGTCCCAAAACTCAATATAATTGTCGGAGCACCACTTGCGCATCTCCATCTCTGTCTTGAAGCCCTTCTTCTTCATCCACTGATATGCATTGGAATACTCAATTATATCCTGTGGGGTGTTGAAAATTCTGGTCTCTTCCTGTAGAGCAGCCGTTTTTGCTGTTTCAGCCAATTTCATACCTCCTTCTAATCCAGATCTAGCGTTCCCGGCTCCCAATTTGGTCAGACTCTTGGGTCATAGAGAATTCTTTAGATCTTCAGAATACCTCTTCTGCCTGACTTCCCGCCTCACTTGCACATCTTGCGCGTCGCAGGGGGCTCGGTGAACTTCGAATCGAGAACTTCCTGCTCATTTATAAACTTATCGCGGTATTAATATTCATATTTATTAATTGTCATTATCTATGAATATCAAAGTGGAAAAATAAGACAAAAATAAAATATAAAAAATGGCCCACTCGTTTAGATGAGTGGGATGGCATCAACTGCATCTGGATTGGCCAGTGCGGATAAGTCTCCGGTGGGCTTGCCCAGTGCTTTGGCCTTGATCACACGGCGCATGATCTTGCCGGATCTGGTCTTTGGCACATCCTTGACGAATAGGACCGTCTCTGGATAAGCTACTGGACCCAGTACAGAGCGCACGTGCTTGGCCAGCTCCTTCTTCAGATCCTCGCTCTCCTCCTGTCCGGTTCTGAGGATTACGAAGGCCACTATGACCTCGCCCTTGACCTCATCAGGCTTGCCGATGACTGCGGCTTCGGCCACCTTGGGATGAGAGACCAGTGCGGACTCGACCTCGGCGTTGGAGATTCTGTGTCCTGCCACCTTCAGCACATCGTCGATCCTGCCCTGGATGAAGAAGTATCCATCTTTGTCCTTCATGGCCTTGTCGCCAGCCAGATATGTTCCCGGCCTGATCTCCCAGTAGGTGGACCAGTACTCCTTCTGGTACCTCTCGGGATCTCTGTAGAAGGCCCTGAGCATGGATGGCCAGGGTGTGTTGCTGACGATATTGCCGCCAGAGCCGAGAGGAACCGGATTGGCCTCCTCGTCCAGGACATCGATATTGAATCCTGGCAGCGGAAATGTCGCAGAGCCGGGCTTCAATGGAGTGATGGGCAGGGGTGATACCAGGAATGTGCCGGTCTCAGTCTGCCACCAGGTGTCCATGATCGGCAGCTTGCCCGCGCCGAAGGTGTTCCTGTACCACATCCAGGCTTCGGGATTTATGGGCTCGCCCACAGATCCCAGCAGCCGCAGGCTGGAAACATCGTACTTCTTGGCCCAAACGTCTCCGGCCTTCATCAGCATCCTGACTGCAGTGGGCGCGGTGTAGAAGACCGATACCTTGTTGTCCTGAATTATCTTGTACCATCGGCCAAGGTCCGGGAAGTCGGGAGAACCCTCGTACATAATGCTTGTTGCACCAAGAACGAGCGGCCCGTAGACAATGTAGCTGTGTCCGGTAATCCATCCGATATCGGCTGTGCACCACCAGACATCATTGTCCTTGATATCAAAGACCCAATGCAGAGTCTGAGCGGGACCAACCTGGTATCCGCCATGGACGTGCTCAATACCCTTGGGTTTGCCGGTGGTTCCAGAGGTGTAAAGGATGAACAACCTGTCCTCAGCGTCCATCTTCTCGCACTCGCATTTATCGGACTTTCCGGCTACAAGGTCGTCCCACCAGATATCCTTGCCCTTATTCATGGCGACCTCGACGCCCGTCCTCTTGTACACCACTACATTCTTCACCGATGGTGTATTGGCTGTAGCCTCGTCAACATTTGGCTTGAGGGGCAGCGGCTTGCCGCGCCTGTAGAAACCATCTACAGTAACAACCACCTTGGCCTCGGCGTCCATGATTCTGCTGTTCAGGCCGCCGGAGGAGAATCCGGAGAACACAATGCAGTGAATGGCTCCGATCTTGGCTATGGCCAGCATGGCGATGGGTAGCTGGGGGATCATGGGCATGTAGAGCATCACACGATCGCCTTTTTCCACACCCAGGCTCTTGAGGCCGTTGGCGAACTTGTTGACCTCCTTTTCGAGCTGTCCATAGGTGATCTTTTGAGTGGGCTGGTCTACGGGCTCAGGCACAAAGATGTAGGCTACCTTATCCTTTTTGGCGCCCTGGGCGTGCCTATCCACGCAGTTATGGGTCACATTGCACTTGCCACCCACGAACCACTTGGCATATGGTGGTTTCCATTCCAGGGTTGAGGACCAGGGTTCAAACCAATCGGCGTAGGTCTTGGCCATCTCGCCCCAGAACTGGATGTAGTTGGCAGAGCACCAAAGGCGCATCTCGCGCTCTGTCTTGAAGCCTTTCTCTTTCATCCACTTCATGACGTTGGAGTTCTCAGCTAGGTCCTTGGGTGCCTCGAATATCCTTGTCTCTTCCAGTAAGACTGATGTCTTTGCAGTTGCTTTTTCCTCAGCCAAATTCCTTCCTCCTTTAATTTGCGATGATCATAGATCCATCCCGGCGGTTGATGTTGGGAAGCACGCTCGGTTCGATATGATCAAGGGAATACTGCCTTTGATGCTATCGGGTTGGATTCTAAGAAACACCTTCCTGAAAGATTATTTTCATTATTTATAAGGTTAATGGTATGGATTTAATACCCCATGCCAACCTTTTAAAATGAAAGGATCGTCATGCCCCTATCCGTGCCATTTATGGTTCTGAAAGTTCAGGGATGATCAAATATTGCTGTAAATCTATGATGATTATTTATAGTATGTAGCTTATGCTGTGGAGGAAAGACTCCATTCGCGATTGGATTCTCTCTAAACGGTTTTGCCCGCCAAATATTATATATTATAAAAATAATAGTTGCTCATTTGGGTTTTTATCTTATGGATCATGATTATGATTCGGCTGATAATAGGCTGATGATTATCTTTTCACAAAGCGAGATGTCACACCTTTTCCGCTATTTTATGAACAGTCTTTCCAGAAACATAATGAGAATTGAATCCACTGATCTTCACGGTCACCTCTGATCCAAGAGGCACTTCCTCTTCCACCACCACACCCAGGTAATTTGCTGCTCTGGCCTTCATGGTAGCTCCCTTTCCCTTCTCCACCACCACACAGGGCAGCAGCTTGCCCATATAGCGACGGTTTCGCTCAGCAGCAATCTTCAACCATAACCTCGTCATCTCTCTGGACCGGTCCTTCTTTATGCGCTCAGGCATGTCGTACAACTCTCCTGCCGGCGTGCCCGGCCTGGGGGAAAAACGAGTGACGTTGACTTTATCCGGCTGAAGACTCTCTATTAGCCGCAGGGTCTCCCTGAACTCGTTCTCCGTCTCGCCCGGAAATCCAGCTATGATATCTGTTATAATGGTGATATCCTCATACTGGCGGCGGAAGGCATCCACGATCGCTAAAAAATCCTCTCCCCTGTAGTCGCGTCCCATTCTCTGCAGGATATCATCGCAGCCGGACTGAACGGGAATATGGAGGAGCTTGTAGATCTTCGGGCTCCTGAATGCTTCAATCAAATCTTCTTGCCGGGAGAGGATGTTATTCGGATTCATCATCCCTATCCTCAGCCTGAAGTTCCCGGGAACCAGGACAGCGCTCTTTAAAAGCCCGGCCAGGTTGACTCCCAGATCCTGGCCGTATGCGGCAGTATCCTGGGCGGCCAGCTGCACCTCTACCGCACCCTCTGCCACCGCCCTGCTTATCTGGTCGATGATCTCCTCCGGAGGGCGACTCCTGAGCCTGCCCCTGGCCTTTCTGACAATGCAGTAGCGGCAGCTTCCGTTGCACCCTTCAGCCACATTCACAATGCCGATGAGGTTTTGCGCCATTCTAAAGGGCGCAGGGATAGATGCAGAAATAGATGCAGTGATAGATGTGGGAATATCTTTCACAGATGCCTGGGAGAGCAGGGGCGGAGATGCCGGATGTGGCAACGAATGCGATGCCTGCTGCGGCAGAGCCGGCGAATCCTCAAAGAGCTGTGAGATCTGTTTGGCCGCCGATCCCCTGAGCACACCCAGGGAGCTGCGGCAGCTTATCCCGCGGATGGAATCGGGCAATGCAGCCACCAGACACCCGGCGATAACCAGCCTCTTGCCCTCCAGCTGCCGCAGCCTCTTCAGAACCTTTCTCTCCGTCCTTTCAGTGACCGCGCAGGTGTTCACTATCACCGCATCCGCCTCCTTTAAGCCAGAAGGCACGTAGCCCATCTCCTGCAGGGCTTCTGCCAGGTCATGGGAATTTCCGAAGTTGGAGGTGCAGCCGAAGGTCTCAATATAAAACCTCATTCTACAGCCTCACCATTGGCCATCTCTTCTCTTCGCACCTGATAGATCCCGTTGATTGCTCCTATCACCGCCGGGGCGAGGAAGAAGCCGCCGATACCGGCAACCAGTGCTCCCCCGAAAAAGGAGAGCAAGACCAGCAAGGGGTGCAATGAGGATCGGGTGGAGATGATATAGGGCCTTATGAACAGCTCTGAGGGGAGGTAGATGAGAGTGGAGCTGACGACCAGGAAGAATAACGCCCTTTCCAGGCCCAGGGTGAAGTACTGGTAGATGGCCAGGGGAACAATGACCGCCCAGGAGGTGAGCACCGGCACCATGCCGGCGACAAAGACGATGCTCGCCAAAGCTATGGGCCTGGGGATGCCGAAGAGAGAGAATGTGACCGCCGCGATCAGGCTTCCCACGATTGAGGTGTAGACGGTGCCGATGAATATGCCGCTCAAGATTCGGTCGATCCGCTCGATGTACCTCTCCAGAATCCTCATCTCCCCGTCCGGCAGGAGGGATAGCACGGATCCCACAAAGGCCTCGCCATCCAGGAGTATGAAATAGCAGATGGGAAAGGAGATGAGAAAATTGATTATCCCTAAAGATGCCACCCGGCCGATTTGCAGGATGGGAATGGATGCCGCCAGGGGGGCGATCAGGCCGAAGGCGTTCTCCAGGAGGGAGATCAGGCTCTCTTTAGCCCATAGAGGAATATCTATTGCCGTCTGCTGCACCAAAATGGCAAACCATGATCTGAGGGCCTCCTGATTATTGGCCAGGGCTACTATCTGGTCGGCAACCTCCAGGATTCCCAGGCCCAGCATGAGGAAGATGGGGACCACGACGCAGATAGCGGCAACAAGTGAGCCCAGCCTCTTTCTTTTGCCGAACCTGTCCCGGATGGGCCGGCCCACATAGGCGAAGACGCTGCCCAGGATTATGCCGTCTAAAAATGGAAAGGCATAATAAGCGGTCATAGCGACCGCAGCCAGGGCTAGGATCAGGATGCCCTTATGCTCTCTGCACCAGCGGCCAGGGTCGTAGTCCATGGGTCACACCGAAGAATTGTGTCGGCTATATGGATGATTGATTTCTTATTATGCTAAATATGAGTGACGCTTTGGTAATGTTTCAAGGGTATGACGACTTCCTGGGGCCTCGTCTGCCAATTTGATCATTTCTATGCGTTCTTTGTGAGCTTTGTGCGCTTTGTGGTTGGTTAAATTGGCTCTTAATTTTATTTCACAGCTAATTATTTCACCACAAAGAACACAAAGCGCACAAAGGGCTCAGAAAGGAGAAGATGGGCGCTCCTTAGAAGACTTATCATCCTTTATGCGCTGGCCAGCTCCAGCATCCTGAGGATCAGGCGTTCTCCAATTTCAGGAAATGAACTCTTCCCGAGGCCTCGCCTGCCACTATTGTCCGTCCATCTCCACCCAGGGCGACGGCAGTAATTGGACCATCGCCGGAGAAATCCGCCAGTATCTCTCCCGTCTCGATGTCCCAGAGCTTGAGGGTATGATTATCAGATCCGGAGAGGGCGAGCCGGCCGTCGGCCGATATTGCCACTGACCAGACCCAGCCGGCATGGCCCTTGAAAGTCCTGATCAAAGGCCCTCCGGGCGGGGTCAGGCTTCCGTTTATTGGGCGAAGCCAGGGATAGGAGATCCTAGAAGGCATCTCTTCGATCATCCTCTGAATGGATGACATTTCTACTCCAGATAGCCTACCATTGAGCTGACCTGGAAGCTGCCGGGGATCCTGGAATAGAACATGGGCAGAGAGCCGGATCGCCCCCTGGATGAGAGACAGATCCTCCTCTGAGCTCATATGGTCATAGTCGGAGAGGAGAGAGGGGACATCCGTGGCCACGAGTCTTGCCTGCATCCAGTCATAATCCAGTAGCAGAGATCTTAGCTCATCTCTTCTGCCTCCCTGGGAGAGGTGGTATGCCAGATGCTGGAAGAAGTAGCCGTCATTGGGGCCGGAAGGCCATCCTCCTTCTGCTGGACGATAGGCATCCAGGATGAGATTATGAAGAGCCTGGGAATCTGAGCAGCTCGCTCTTAAAAAGTCGTGCTGAAGGTCGTGCAGCTCTATCATCGATGCGTTACTCTCGATATTTCTCTTCAGCAGCGATCTGCGGTCCAAAACCGTTAGCAGCCTTCTGCCGTCTCTCTTTTTTAGCTCCTGAGCATGAGCCCACAGGGTCAGGATGGCAGCTTCCGGTATGGTCTCATCTGGAGGGAATACCGCCAGCTTCAGGTAGCATTCTCTCTCATTTTGCGATAGCCTGTCCACGCTGACCTTCAGGGACTTCATCACGCTGCGCTGTTCGTGATCCAGAAACTCCAGGTCAGCCTCCTGCAGGGCCTCGATAAGATCGCTCCAGGATACGCCATCTCTTATCTGTGCTCCGCACAGGGCCAGGGCCAAAGGCAGCTTGCCGCACTGGTGTATTACCTCCGCTGCCTGCGATGGCAGTAGGGCTTCATCCATACCAGCCCAACGAGCCAGAAGCTCTCTGGACTCTCCTTCGTTGAGAAGCCCGAGGGGGTACTCTCTAGCGGCAAGAGCGGTTATGATGCGCGCATCGCGGGTCGTGATCAGCATTCTGCCCTTGGGGCCGAGATCTCCTATGAGCTCCTGCACATCCGAAGCGCTCCAGACATCGTCCAGAATGAGAAGACAGGCCTTGCTGGCCAGTAGGCGGTCAAGGGCTGTCCTGCCCTCAACAGTGCTCTCGAAGGCATGAGGCTGGCAGTCGATCATCTTCGCCAGCTCTGCCTGCTTTTGAGCGATCTTGGGCTCGATTCCCAGGGTCAGCCAGAAGACGCCGCCCG
>JAXDAR010000134.1:0-3963 GCA_034679645.1 Methanothrix sp.
GGTGCCATGCTTTAATCCCAGGTGCCTCATCAGGGGGATGCAGCAATGGTGCCCCGAGCGAATGCAGATGTTGGAGGCCTGGTCGAGCATCAGGGCGATCTCATGGGGCAAGAGGCCCTCTATCCCGAATGAGACCACCCCTCCCCGCTCCATGGGGCTATCAGCCCCCGGTCCGTAGACCTCCAGGCCTCCGATCCCCTCCAATCCTTTAAGCAGCCTCCTGGTGAGACTCATCTCATGATCGTGGACTTCATCGATCCCTATCCGGGCCAGGTAGTCCACTGCAGCGCCCAGACCAATGCCGGCGGAGATGTCCGGTGTCCCAGCTTCATGGCCCTCATAGCCCCTCTTAATGGTGAATCCGTTGTCAAGGACGTCCTCTACCATCCCTCCTCCCACCAATAGGGGCTCTGGCTCCATGCTGCCCAGCTTCTTCCCGGAGTCCTGGTTCCTGCTGGCATGACCGCTCATTCTCTGCCCTTTTGCCCTCCTCTGCTCTCCATTCCTCTTGCCCTCCTCCAGCTCTCTGATCCAGAGCACCCCTGATCCCGTGGGCCCGAGCATCTTGTGGCCGGAAAAGCATAAAAAATCGCAATCGATGTCTTTAACATTCACTGCCATATGGGGCAGGGACTGGGCGGCATCCAGCAGAAAGAGAGCTCCACGCTCACAGCAGATCCGGCCGACCTCTCTTGCAGGCTGGATGGTGCCAAGGGCATTGGACAGATGGCTCATGGCGACCAGCCTGGTTTTCTTGTTTATGGCTCTCTCAAGGTCGGCCAGATCGATCCTCCCCATTCTATCCGGAGCTATGACCTCCAGATCGATCCCCATCTCCTTCAGCCTCATCCAGGGCAGGAGGTTGGAGTGGTGCTCGAGCAATGTGGTCACAATCCGGTCCCCCCTCTTCCAGTCCAAGCCCCTGCCCACTCGGTTGATCGACTCGGTTGCATTCCTGGTAAAGACGGCAGTTCCATCCTTTCCCCCCACAAAACTCGCCACCTTGATATGAGCGTCTCTGTACCTCTGGTCAGCGATCTGGGCCTGGCGGTAGACACCCCTGCCCACATTGGCCCTGTAGCTGCGGTAGTAGCCCAAGACCGCTTCCAGGACGGGCTCAGGAGTAAGGCTGGTGGCGGCGCTATCCAGATAGATGAGATCATTGAGAATGGGAAAATCGGATCGAATCTCTTGAACGTTCACAAAACCTCGTTTAGGCTACCGCTTCTGTAGCCCTCCAGATCTATTGTTATATATTCAAAACCAATGCCCTTCAGCCTCATGACGATCTCCTGCCTGCAAGCCAGCACCCTTTCCAACTCCTGCTCTTCCAGCTCGATTCGCGCCGTCTTTCCCTGCGACCTCACCCGCAACTGGCCAAATCCCAGGCTCTTCAAATATTCTTCTCCCTCCTCCACCATTTGCAAGCCTTCCCGTGTGATCATCTCATTATAGGGAATGCGCGAGGCCAGACAGGCGGAAGAGGGCTTGTCCCAGACGGGCAGTCCCATATCCTGAGCCAGGGAGCGAATATTCTTTTTAGTGATCCCCGAATCGACAAATGGATGCCAGATCCCCTCCTCGCTGCATGCCGCAATGCCCGGTCTATAGTCATCGAGGTCGTCGGCGTTCACCCCATCGGCGATGCAGCTTATACCCTCTTTCTGGGCCACCCTCTTGAGAATGGCACTGGACCTCTTTTTGCAGATATAGCAGCGGGTGGCTGGATTTTGAGAAAAAGCCTCATCCTCGAGAATGGAGAACCTCTCCACCCTCAGTCTCAGACCGAGGGATTCTGCCAGGGCAACCGCCTCATTCAGCTCGCTTCTGGAATATGCCTCGCTGTCCAGGATCACCGCCAGGGCCCCCTCACCCAAGACATCATGAGCCAGCTTTGCCAGGAGGCTGCTGTCCACCCCACCGGAATACGAGATGAGAAGCCGTCCTTTCTCCCGGATACGATCTTTGAGATCTGTTAGCTTGTCGTCAGGGCTCATTTTTAACATTCCAAAAATATTATTTCTTCCTGGAGGAGAGAGAATATGCATACTGAATGATGCATTGGGAGGTCTGTGGAAAGGCATATGAAGAAAGATGATTTGAATATGCCCTTACTTGCCTTTGCATCTGGCGGAGACGCAAGCGCTCTCATCCTCTTGAAGCATCCGGCAGATATCACAGATCCTCATCACCAGATCGTCGACCTTTCCATCTATAAGATCCTCCGCAAGCCCTCCTATCGCCTCCCTGATATCCTCTCTGAACTCGATATTGTAGCCCCTCTTCTTGGAGACATACTGAGATACCGCGGGGGGGGTGATTCCCAGCATCTTGGATACATCCTTCTGAGATATTCCTCTCTTGATCAGCTCTTCGGCAATAGCCGCTCTGATGCTGGGAAGCACATCCCAGACGATCTCCTCACATGGCGACTTCATCTATAATGAACCTCAAATCGATGTTTATTCGATCATTATCTTAGCCTTCCATCATACTTATACCCATGTCAACTACCCTGCCCTGAAGGACGGGGCCTGCAACTACGTTGATATTGTGTCGCGTTTGGCTGGTTGACATTGCAGCCTGCTACGGTCAGATCTACTGAAGGCAGCGATGGGCGATGAATGAGGCGATTCATTCTGATCGGTCCGGCCCAAAGGTTATCAGCCAGGAGGGATAGAATCGGTGATAGAATAGTTGATGGAATAAGCGACGCGGAGGTCTTTCATGCATCAGACTCATATGATAATCAACGGGGAACAGCTCCCCATTTCATCCCACAGGGTGGAGACGATTTACAATCCAGCAAACCAGGAGCCTGTGGCTCTGGTCTCCGTAGGAACTCGCCAGGATGCCCAGACGGCTTTGGAGGCGGCAAAGAAGGCATTTCCTCTGTGGTCTGAGACCTCCAGCGAGAAGAGGGCAGAGCTATTGCATTCTGCCGCGGATCTAGTGCGAGAGAGGGCGGTGTCCATAGCCCGACTGCTGACCCAGGAGCAGGGAAAGCCCCTGAAAAATGCCCGAGCGGAGATCCTATCATCTGCTGATATCCTGGACTATTATGCAGAAGAGGGCAGGAGGAACGTCGGGGAATGGCTGGCCACATCCCGCGGCCGGAGCGTTGTCCTCCGCCAGCCTGTGGGCGTCGCTGCCCTCATCACCCCCTGGAATTATCCGGTGGACCTCCTCTCCTGGAAGGTGGGGCCGTGCCTGGCTGCAGGCTGCACTTTTGTGGCCAAACCGCCCAGCCGCGCTCCCGTCGCCGCCACGGAATTCGTTCGGGCTATTTCTGACGCCGGTCTTCCTGCAGGAGTGGTCAATGTGGTCCACGGTCCGGGTGGAGAGGTGGGAGCAGAGCTGGTGGAAAATCCCATCTCCAGGAAGATCGCCTTCACAGGCGAGACCGAGACAGGACGATGGATAATGGCCCAGGCTGCCAATCAGATCAAGCGGGTCTCACTGGAGCTGGGAGGGCACTCGCCCTTCATTGTCTGTGGCGATGCCTATATCGAAAAAGCGGCTGCAGCCTGCGCCCAGCGGGCCTTCTCCAATATGGGGCAGATCTGCATCAGCGTCAACCGGGTATATGCGGCAGATGAGGTGGCAGAGGAGTTCACCGATAGACTGGTCCATCAGACCGAGCGGCTGCGGATCGGCAACGGCCTGGAAGATAATGTGGACCTGGGGCCGATGTTCAGCAATGAGCAGCGTGAGAAGACCAAAGAGCATATGAAGGACGCCCTTGATAGGGGAGCAGAGCTCCTCTTCGGCGGCCGGGAGCCGGAGGGGGAGGCATTCGAAAAGGGCTACTTTTTCCTGCCCACCGTCCTGGATCGAGCCGACCACAAGATGAAGATCATGAGAGAGGAGACTTTTGGCCCAGTAGCTCCGATTATGAGATTCGAGACCGTTGACGAGGCCATAAAGCTGGCTAACGACTCGAATTACGGCCTGGCCGCATAC
>JAXDAR010000135.1:0-8498 GCA_034679645.1 Methanothrix sp.
CTAAGGGCAGGTTGTCCACGTGTTACTGAGCAGTTCGCCATGTATTGCTACATTCGACTCGCATGGCTTAGTCGAACCTCGATAGCAGTAACCTCTGGCAGGATCAACCAGAATTCTCTAGGAAGTATTCGTTATATTCCGAACCAATCGGAATTGGCTGAGTCGCCAAGACCATTGTCAGACACGAAAAAACTCGTGTCTCCACGTGTTCCTTATATCGCATCATGGAATTTGACCCATCATCTTTTCAGGGTCGCAGCCTTTTGGATGCGATGCCTGTGCGGCCCATTACTGTACGCAGCACTACTATTTAAAGCTTGCCTTTCGACGAGCTTTGTTCTACGTTCAGTATTGGCCTAGTACGAAAGGAGCTTTTCCTATTTATATCTTGCGGCCTACAGAGAATCCAATCGAGAAATTCTCAATCGAATTCGCGGATCAGGCCAAAAGGAAGAACCCTTTTCGGCTCCGAGTTGTGATCGAAGTTCCTATTTAAGGATTTCGCTGCTCAGTGATTCCAGGTTTTGATAGGAATCCTGATAGCAATCCAGGGAACCCACCACATCGGCCTCTCCACCTATCTGACAATGCTATTTAAAGTTGACGCAGGAAGGGAGCAGGTACGTTTTATTTGCTCGAATTCACCTTCGCTTGACGATTATCATGGCCAGGTCCACTGAATGGTCTGAACCTCGGGAGAAGTCCTGAATCTCTCTCTCTGCAATCCATAGGATCTCCCCTGCAGAACGAGTGCGGTTGTTGATGACCAGATTGATGAGCCTCTCCAATCCGAACGGCTCGCCAACATCATTCCCGGCCTCGACAATCCCATCGGAATACACGACCATAACGTCCCCAGGCTGAAGGGGAATGCGCGTCTCCTCCAGTTCCACCCGATCGAGCATACCCAGTGCGATCCCTCCTCCACCCAATGTGTCCACCATCCCCCCAGGATCAACGATAAATGGCGGATTAAAACCGGCATTAACATACTCTAAGGCGTGATCCATTGGATCAAGGATGGCATAAAAACAGGACAGATTGGTGCCGCGACCGTACTGGCTTATCTGAGTGTTGAGCTTGCTTATGGCATTGGATGGGCCCAGCTTATCCGGACAGGCGTGGATTAAAGCTCTGGACATGATGGCAAGCACAGCCGCTTGAACGCCATCTCCACCTACACCCGCCATGACCAGAGAGATTTTATCATTTATTCTGGAGATATCATAAAGATCGAAACGATTCGCGCTGGTGGGCCGGTAGAGAGCCTCGAATTCATAGCCCTCCTGTTCAGGAAGAACGGCTGAAGCCAGACCATTCTTGATCTCGTCTATAAACTCGCTCTTAATGCCCGATCCACCCCGATTGAGGGCATCTACATCCAGAGCAGCAGTATAATTCTTCAGGCCAATAGCCATATTGTTGAAGGCCGCACCAAGGTCAGCCAGCTCTCCTGAAGTACTTGCCTGAACATCGAAATCGCCTCCCGACATCCTATCCGCCATCCGGGCTAGAGAATCGATTTCCGTCTCAATCTTCCTTCCAAACAGAAATCCTGCTGCCAGCACTGCAATTATGGTTATGGCAAAAGCAGAAAGGGCAAGATTCCTCACCTTTCGCGAGGCATCACTCAACCCCTGGGTAGCACTGCTGGCCACCTCCTTGATGCCGGCATCGATGAACCTGGCAGGCAGGCTCATCTCCTCCGAGGCATAAGCAATGCCCAGGGTCCACCCAGGTGTGCTTATGGGCGAGTATGCCACATATCCATCCGCCCTCCCCAAAGCCACAATGGCAGACCCGGAACTTCCCTTGAGCATCTTCTTGGCTACCGCCCTTACCTCAGGGCTGGTGGCCTCAGAGAGGTTTTCCGAGCCAAATATGATATTTAATGGCTCATCCGGCTTATTCTTTGGCCGGGCGACTATCAGACCGGTACTGTCGATAATGAATGGAAAGCCTCTGCCTCTCATAGAGGAGAGGTCCGCGAAGATGGACTCGATTGAGACATCCATCCCCATTATTCCCGCGAACTCGCCCTCCTGGAAAAAGGGGGTGGTGATGGTCATCATCCGGTCTCCCTTATCGCTCTCATAGGGTCCGGTCCAGACGGTCCTCTTACTGGATTTGGCCATTTCGTAATTGGGAGTGTCTTTGTAGCTGAAGGGAGCGGTGCTCTCCAGGGAATCATTGCTATAAGGCCAGGTAACCAGTACCCCATCTTCCGTTCCAATGTAGGAAAGTACGAGCACAGGCTCGGTTTTATGCAAGGACTGCATCACCCTCGTGGGAACGCATAGGGACTTTATGGTGGCGTCCCTCTTCTCGGAGGTGGTGGTATTTGAGCTGGTTGGTGCAATCCATATGCCAGACGGAACACAGCCATTGCTCTCCGAGAAGCTGCTGGCATATCTGGCCACCAGTTCATTCTGATGAGCCAGACGCCCGAAGAACTGATTATACTGATTGGCCTTGGCAATGGCCAGTTGCACCTGATCCGCCTCATTGGGCATAACCGATAGAGCAGAGCGGTTCAGAGAAACGCTAAGCTGTGATATATTCTCCTGAACATCGCGGGATGCCGCATTCATCTCTATGTGAGAGACGACTGCCATGAATAAGAGTGGCAGGAGAGCGAATGCTGCTAAAATCGCGAAAATCCTGAATCCCAATCCTTTAATGCCGGCAATTCTTTTCATTTTTCTTTAAATCCAAACTCTAGCAGCTCATTCGACGCTCTGACACTTCATATATCTTATCAACTTGCCACGTTGTAGCCTTTTTTTTGGGTTTCGTGTTGGAGTCCTTGCAGGGCAAATTCTTACGATTACTGTGCATTGATCTGCTGATATAAACTCTTTTCAGCGCCCATAGCTAACCTGCTATCCAATAGCCAGCTTAACAGACCGGACTCCAAAAACTACTTATCCGGATCATCAGATTAAACTTTGTGAATGATCACTACGAGTTCCTCAGACCGCTGACTCGACTGATGAGGGCATACCGCCGCTTTGAGCGAACAGTATGGGCCCTTGATGCCATCATAATTTCTATCGCGATCTATGCCCTCATGCAGCTTCTGGGATTGGTCACTCTTATTAGATTCTATTACCAGGACAGCATAATCCTGGGAGCATTGCCCGCCATTGTCTCCATAACTTTGGGATTTGCCGGGGCCAGCCTTCTTGGCAGACGAAAGAAGAGAGACATCTTCCCCCTTCTGGGCCCGGAGTTATCTGAGAAAGCAAGAACCGCCTATGACAACAAGGATCTCGACTCTCTGCCCATGCAGAGCCTGGCCGAGGAGCTAAAGGCGAATTTAGCGGGTATTAAGTCCTCCCAGATCCTGGATAGAAAACAGTTGAGCGGCAGAATGGTGGTTGCCATCCTCCTTCTGGGGGTGGTGATCCTCCTGGCACAGGGAAATGTGGTTGAAACCGCCGATCTCCAATCGATCATCGAGCTGAAGGACAGAGCCGCCAGTATCTTCCAGGAGGATGAACCCCAGCCCAGCATGATTTCAAATGAGAACCTCAGCGAAAACCTGTTTGGGAACCCATCTTTAGCCGTCCTGAACGAGAATAAGCTTCCTTTGGTTCTATCTCCTGGCACGGGCGCAGGCTCCATCCCCATAAACACCAAACCGGTGCAGAGGGTCTTTCAGCAGTCCCAGGCAGGAGAGACAGCAGCAGTGCCGTCGGAGCTTTACATTGAGAGCCTTCCCCCGGAGAATAAAGAGATAATAAAAAGGTATTTCACGATCCTCTCTCAGAGCGACTATTGACTTGCAGATCGGATAGCATTAGCCTTGCTCTATTAGTGGACAAGATTCCCCATGCGAGTTTAACCTTTTGCCTCCATTACGGCTCAATCTTTGTATACATAATATCTGAGGGGATTATCTTTATTTATTACATCCTGGTCAGCCGTTCGGATGCCCATTCCGACCATGAGGCTGATATCCTTGTTCTTGCTGAGGGTGATATCGTTATCCTTATTGTTCATAGTGATCGAGTCAGCGGTGACCGTCTGGATGGTCATCTTGTCAAAATCGGTATCCTCGGACACATCCCTGGGCATATCGGAGAGCTGCCACAATCCATCTAGAGTAGCCAGGTTTTGGTCAGCCCCAGGGAAAGCATTCTTGAAGTGCGCGGCAACGATGACCAAATCCTTGGAGTCGCCAATATCCTTTTTGTAATAGTAGGTACGGTCCTGCATTGTGGCCCCCTCTTTGGATGGGGAGATGACCTTGCTATCAACAACCTCACCGTTATTGGTGAGCTCGAGGTAAACCTTGTTACCTTCGATATCAATGGACTGGATGGCCAACTCGTAACCCTCTTCCAACTCAATGGGTGTGCCGGAAACAACTGTCCTTTCATCGTCGTTGTCCACTAATATTATGAGGACCTGCTCATCAGATAATAGGTTCTTGCCGGTGGATCCCGAGAACAGGACGTCTGAAGAGGGCGTGTAGCCGGCAAAATATTTCTCGCCCATAAATCCTATTAAATCGTAGCTCCCCCAGGATTCAAACTCGAATTTACGCGATGCGGTATGGGTCTCATATTTGACTCCTTCAGCGTCGGAAAGACGGGCCATTGACTTATCCTCAGCGATATCGGATAAGCGAAATGTCATCTTTTCTGTACAAATGTCTGAGTCTAAATCGTAATAGAAACCTGCGAAGTTTTCGCAGTCCCAGGTAAATGTATCTTGACCAATATCTGTAATCTGCCCCCTTATCTCTGCCTCAGCATTCGCACTCAATGCAGCTATCATCGCTAAAGTCGCGATCAAGGCAAAAACTGATCTATTCATTCCAATCTTCATAGAAAAAGGAATTCTGGGAGATTTTTTTTCTTCATTAATAGTCATGATATTATCGTTAGTGAGTGTCAATATATTTAGTTTTCCGATGCATCAGAAAATATAAAGAACTTCTTATATATTAATCCAAAACTTATTGCAACAACTGATGCGTTATTTGATCCTATCCTTCACTAAATCGTCAAATAGTCGCTTCAGATGCGACAATTCTTGATAAGAGGTCCTTGCCCTCTTTTGATGAGAATAGCGGCACCTCCCAGTCCTGCAGGATCCTCCCCTTGTCGCGATATATCAATATGCCTCTTCTCTCCCATGATGGGGTTTTAGCCAGATTAGTCCCCCTCTGAAAGACCAGCTCATGAATCTCAGACTCTCTCATTCCCCGCAGCCTCTCCATAGCCCCGACCGGATCGAGGCCTTCATCCTGCAGCATGTAGAATCCATAAGAGAAGACATGGTTTCTCCAGGTCTCGTTCTGCCGCTCGATGAGGTATTCACTGATCTCGGCCTTGCAAAGGGGAATGGTTCGGCAGTCCATTGAGACGAGCTTTCCCAACTGGAGGGATAAAGAGGCAGACAGAGATCCTGCGATCAGGGAGTCGATCTTCTCCACCCGTCCCCCAAAGGGAGCAGCCAGAAAGACGAGGTTGACCTCATCCGAGAAGGTGAACGCCAGCACAGGACCGATTCCGGAGTCCTCAAACAGGCCGCTGGCTGAGGAGGCCATGGCACCGGCAAAGCCGGCATCGTAAGGCTTCTTATATCCTGCCAGGATCTTCCTGAACCCCCGGCCGTCTGCCCTTGCTACCAGGGGGGGTCGGGCACGAAGACCGGAGTAGATCTCCCAGTTAGCCGACTTTTGGCTCAGCCTTTGCATTTCTATTCAGGTGCCTGATTATTATGATGTCACCGACAGCAGTAACCCAACGGTAAGGGATGATGATACCTTTGCCCTTGCTATCGAAGAGATCCCGGTTGACATCTCCCAGAGCCAGACCGCTTACCGCCCCGTTGTCAGGATCCAGTACGGCGTCGTCCACTCTGCCCACAAAGATGCCTTTTTGAGTATAGACATCCTGTTCCAGAAGCGATGTGATCTCAGCATTCATTCTAATCCCATAATAAAATTAGGGTATTGGATATTAACTTTGCCGTTGGCAGTAGTATGCAGGAGAATATTCTAACCGCAAAAGCATATATTTGCCTCCATCATTGTAGCTGGAGGTGAGAGGATAATGAGAATAGTTGGCATCTCTGGCAGTCCGAGGAAGGCCGGCAACACCGAGTTCTTGATTAATGAGGCACTGGCGGTAGCTGCAGGATATGGATTTCAGACGGAAAGGCTGCTCTGCTCAGAGTTGGCTATCGATTTTTGTAACGACTGCGGAGACTGCAGCAAAGGCAAAACCTGTCCCAGGGAGGATGATATGCCCCAGTTCCTGAGAGCACTGCAGGAAGCAGAAGGCATAATTGTGGCCTCACCGGTCTACTTCGGAAATGTGACTGCCCAACTCAAGGCGGTCTTCGACCGGACCATTCCCCTGCGCCGGCAGGGATTCAGGCTGAAGAATAAGATGGGCTGCGCGATTGCCGTGGGTGGCTCGAGAAACGGCGGCCAGGAGAAGACCCTAGAGAGCATTCACGCCTGGATGCACATCCAGGGAATGATTGTCGTGGGCGATGATGCCCATTTCGGCGGCATCGCCGTCCGGCCGGCTGCAGAAGACCGCATCGGCAGAAAGACGGTGCTGGCCAGTGCCAGTAAGCTATGCGATCTGCTGCTTGAGAAGAAAAATCATATTGGAGCCAATAAAGAAGAATGAGGCCCGGCGCAATTGAGATAAAAGACCCCCAATCGGCCTTTATTCCCGGAGGGAGAAGACAAAAATACCTGGGCAACCGGGGCCTTATCGCCCTCATCGCATTCTTGAGCGCATTCGGTCCTCTATCGACGGATCTCTATCTCCCTGCCCTGCCCGGCATGTCCAGGTATTTCCAGGTATCTGCCGACCAGGTCAATCTCACCCTGATCTTCTTCTTTCTCTCCTTTGCCGCAGGAATGCTCTTCTGGGGTCCTCTGAGCGACAGATACGGCCGCCGTCCCATTCTGGTCACCGGCCTTGCCATCTATTCACTGGCGGGATTCCTCTGTGCCCTCTCCCAGGATATCAATCAGCTCATTGCATTCCGCATCCTTCAGGCTATTGGAGGAAGCTCCGCCTCGGCGGTGGCCATGGCCATGATCAAGGACGTATACGACAGGAGCAACCGGGAGATGATCCTCGCCTGGGTCTCATCCATGGTCCTCATCTCCCCTATGGCTGCGCCGGTCCTGGGGGCGCTTCTTTTGGGCATCACATCCTGGAGAGGAGTATTTGTGGTCCTGGGAGTCATAGGGCTTATCGCTCTCTCCGGCAGCCTGGCCCTGGTAGAAACGCTGAATACAAGATATACCGGCACATTGGGCCAGTCCATCGGCAGGCTGGCTGTGGTGGCGAAAAATCCCGGTTTTCTTTCCCTGCTCATTATATTCTCCCTGCTCAGCTTCTCCTCGATGGCCTTCATCGCCTCATCTTCATACATTTACATAGACGGCTTCAGCCTGAGCGAGAAGCTCTTCAGCCTTTACTTCGCCTTCAATGCCCTGGGGATGATTGGAGGACCTATGCTCTATTTACGCCTCTCCAGGAGGTTTGACCGCCGTTCGATCATCATAGCCGGCTTTGTCTTTACCTTCATCGGAGGGATGCTGGTATATCTTTTAGGCAGCCTTCAGCCCTGGATATTTGCAGTATGCCTTTTCCCAGCCACGATTATGAGTAGCTGCATCCGAACTCCAGGCACAAATCTGATGCTTGAGCAGCAAGAGCATGATACCGGCTCCGCATCTGCCCTCATGAGCTGCTTTGGCATTCTGATGGGCAGCATGGGTATGACCATCATCTCTCAAGAGTGGAGCAATACCATTCGGGTCCTGGGATCGATGAACATCCTGGTGGGACTGCTGTGCCTGGGATTGTGGCTTCTCCTGTCAGGGAGGTCATTTGTAAAGCAGGTTCCCTGATCACCTGAGTTGATTGCAGATGTTATCTACCCATATGATAAAATATGATAAAAATAAATCCTTAAAAAGAAGGTATTATGATTGAGATAGATGGCTCCTTTGGAGAAGGCGGAGGGCAGATCGTCAGGACGGCAGTAGCGCTCTCCGCGGTGACCGGCAAGGCGGTCCATATCTGCAAAATCAGGCAAGGCCGTCCTAAATCGGGACTGGCAGCTCAGCATGCCCATGCCATTGCCACTCTGGCCGGCATCTGCCAGGCTAAAACCTCAGGCATTGCCCCGGGATCGTCAGAGATCAGTTTTGCTCCGGGAAAAATCCAGGGCGGGAACTATGAGACCTCAATTGGCACCGCAGGGAGCTGCACCCTTCTCCTGCAGTGCCTCCTCCCGGCACTGCTCTGTGCCCATGAATCATCAACCCTCTCCGTTCAGGGCGGAACTGATGTGCAGTGGTCTCCGACCATCGATTACTTCGGCAATGTCTTTCTGCCCGCCTTACAGTGTTTCGGGGCAAAAGTTAGCCTGAAACTGGAGAAGAGGGGATATTATCCCCAGGGCCAGGGAAAGGTGGTCTGCCATATCCAGCCCTCGGAGCTCCAGGC
>JAXDAR010000136.1:0-18389 GCA_034679645.1 Methanothrix sp.
GATGCATAAATATCACCCTCCGGTTTATCGATCGCCTCTCTGATCACCGCCTCAAGATTCGGATCAGGGAATGCGATGGCGGATTTCTCGGTCTGACATTGGCCACAGATTATAATGTTTGATAAGGTGATGACTATCAGAAGCATGAGTGCTTTTTTGTCCATTCTGCATCATCTCATTGTATTCTAATGGGATGTTTACCATAAATATATATGCACAATTGATTGCTGCAGGCCGAGAGCCTTTGCAGCGCTCGTTCAGACCATTTCATGATATCAACTCATGGAACAGCTCATAAATAGAGAGCAAGGGGCTTGAGAAATCTCTCACTCATAGGCCATGCTATAGCCGCCAGAGATGATCAGGATCAATGCTCCTGCTTGATTGCGGTTCATTCTGGAGCAAAAGTCTTATGGCGATGGTTTGAATATGGGTCCGTTGGAGAGGGAATTTGAGAGTCAGGGAGGTTATCAAGCTCATTGAATCGGATGGCTGGTATCGGGTTAGGACCAAAGGGAGCCACAGGCAGTTTAAGCATCCGTTTAAGGATGGATTGGTTACTGTTGCAGGCAAACCAGACTTGGATCTGAATCCCAAGACACTGAAAAGTATATTAAAGCAAGCGGGCCTAAAGGAGGTTTAAGATGGCTAGATATACGATAATAATAGAGAAGGGCGAGGTGAACTACTCTGCATATTGCCCCGATCTTCCAGGCGTTGTAGCCGCAGGTGAGACCGAAGAAGAGACTGAGGGGCTCATGAAAGAGGCCATAGAATTTCACCTTGACGGACTGAGGGAAGAAAAACTTCCCATCCCGGAGCCTACCATTAGCGTTCGAAGCGTAGATATAGCTGTTTGAGTATGTTCGAAAATATTTCTTTATGTTTAAATAGGACTTGATCCGCTACCAGCAGAAAATAGCGAGGAGCCGATTTATTAGACCCGATAACAGCGATCCGTCGGTGATCTGGTTGCAGCCTAGTTCCAGATGTATCAGGTTATTGAGTCCCGATAACGATGATACATCTGTGATCTGGTTATTGTTAAGGTACAACCATGTCAGATTGGCAAGCCCCGATAGCGGCGATACATCGGTGATCTGGTTTCTGCTTAGGTCCAGCACTATCAGGTTAGTGAGGCTAGATAACGGCGATACATCGGTGATCTGGTTGCTTCTTAGGTCCAGCAATCTCAGGTTAGTGAGGCTAGATAATGATGATACATCGGTGATTTGGTTGCTGCTTAGGCCTAGCACTGTCAGGTTAGTAAGACTCGATAGCTGCGATACATCGGTGATCTTGTTGCCTCCAAGGTGCAGACTTGTCAGGTTATTGAGCTCTGATAGCGATGATAAATCCGCGATCTGGTTGCTACTCAGGTCCAGCTCTGTCAGGTTAGTGATCAATGATAGCGATGATACATCGATGATCTGGTTTCTGCTTAGGTCCAGCTTAGTCAGGTTAGTGAGGCCAGATAACGGCGATACATTGGTGATCTTGTTGCCCCATAGTCCCAAATTTGTCAGGCTAGTGAGTTCGGATAACGACGATACATCGTTGATCTGGTTAGAGCTCAGGTACAGCTCTGTCAGGTTGGTGAGTCTCGGTAGCAATGACACATCTGTGATCTGGTTACCCCATAAAGACAGCATTTCCAGGTTAGTGAATCCCGATAGCTGTGATACGTCGGTGATCATATTGTCCCCAAGGTGAAGACTTGTCAGGTTATTGAGCCCTGATAGCGATGATACCTCGGCAATCTTGTTACCCTGTAGGGACAGCATTTCCAGGTTAGTGAGCCCTGATAGTGATGAGACATCGGTGATCTGGTTGTAGCTTAGGTCCAGCTCTGTCAGGTTGGTGAGCCCGGACAACGGCGATGCATCGGTGATCTGATTTTGGCTTAGGTCCAACACGGTCAGGTTAGTGAGTCCAGATAGCGACGATACATCGATCCTGTTGTCTCTTAGGTCCAGCTCTGTCAGGTTAGTGATTCCTGACAACGGCGATACATCGGTGATCTCATTTAACCATAGGTCCAGACGGGTCAGGTTAGTGAGCCAGGACAGCGATGATACATCAGTGATCTGGTTGTCGCTCAGGTCCAGCTCTGTCAAGTTAGTGAGCCCGGATAACGATGATACATCGATCTGGTTATGGCTCAAGGAAAGCTTTTTCAGATTACTGAGTCCCGATAGCGGCGACACATTGGTGATTTCGTTTTGCCATAGTTCCAGCTCTGTCAAGTTAGTGAGCCCCGATAGCGGCGATACATCTGTGATCTGGTTGAGGCTTAGATCCAGCTCTGTCAGGTTATTGAGCCCCGATAACAGCGATACATCGCTGATCAGGTTGAGGCTTAGATCCAGCTCTGTCAGGTTATTGAGCCCCGATAACGGCGATACATCGGTGATCTCGTTGCTGCTTAAGTACAGCACTGTCAGTTTATTGAGCCCGGACAACGACGATACATCGGTGATCTCGTTTCCCCGTAGGGACAGATTTTCCAGATTGCTGCAATGCTCAAGTCCAGTGATATCTTTTATTTTGCTTCTATCAGCATTCAGGATTTCAATCCCCTCCAGGTCAGATGCATAAATATCACCCTCCGGTTTATCTATCGCCTCTCTTATCACCGCCTCAAGATTTGGATCAGGGAATGCGATAGCGGATTGCTCGGTCTGACATTGGCCACAGATTATAATGTTTGATAAGGTGATGACTATCAGGAGCATGAGTGCTTTTTTGTCCATTCTGCATCATCTCATTGTATTCTAATGGGATGTTTACCATAAATAACTGTGCATAATCGACTTCTTTTATCCTTCCTATGCTTTGAGAGCAATGCCTTTGCCGTGCCAGGCATGTGCATATTTGGGGTATAGCCTAATAGCTTCGTCGAGGGCAATTTTAGAGGGTTGGTCCACTAGCAGCACAAGGTGACCGGAAATGGCACTTTGCGCATCCTATTGGGCTTTCAGCTCCTCCAGCCGACCTGGTGTCTGAGGCTTCAGCCTACTGTTAGGTCGGTATTTCTTGCGCCTTCGGGCCTCTGGAAGCGTATGCAGGCTGCATTTCCGCGGGCGCGGACGTCCCTGGCCAGCTCCAAGGGCGGCAAGCAGGCACACGAAGCTCGCTATAAATCCAATTTTTGGCCGAATGGAAGGGCGCTGCCCCCCCAACGGCCAATCTCTATTGCTTTGTTGTCAGGTTAGCAAGTCCCGGCGGCGTTGATGAGACATCCAGCGCCTGGTTGCCGGATAGATTCAACGATTCAAGGCCGGTGAGAGTGGATAGCGGCGACGCGTCTGTGATCTGGTTATTGGATAGATCCAATGATTCGAGGTTAGTAAGATTCGAGAGCGGCGAGACATCGGTGATCCGGTTGCTGCTTAGGTCCAGCCATCTTAGATTAGTGAGCCTCGATAACGATGATGCATCGATCTGGTTGTCGCTTAGGTCCAGAACTGTCAGGTTAGTGAGCCAGGATAACGATGATACATCGGTGATCTGGTTTTCGCCAAGGTACAGCACTGTCAGGTTTTTGACCCCGGATAACGGAGATACATCGGTGATCTGGTTGCTGCTTAGGTCCAGCCCTATAAGGTCAGTTAGTCCCGATAGCGATACATTGGTGATCTCGTTTCCGCATAGGTCGAGCCCTTTCAGGTTAGTGAGTCCGGACAGCGGCGATACATCGGCGATCCGGTTGAAGTCTAGGTACAGTTCCTTCAGGTTAGTGAGTCCAGATAACAATGATACTTTGATGATCTGGTTTCTGCTCAGGTCCAGCCATGTCAGGTTAGTGAGCTCGGATAACGGCGATACATCGGTGATCTGGTTGTAACCAAGGTCCAGTTCTATCAGGTTAATGAGCCCGGATAACGGAGATATATCGGCAATCTCGTTGCTCCACAGGTCCAGTACTGTCAGGTTAGTAAGCCCCGCCAGCGATGATACATCGGTGATCTTGTTGTCGCCTAGGTTCAGCACTGTCAGGTTAGTTAGCCCTGATAGCGATACATCAGTGATCTGGTTGCTGTAAAGGTCCAGCTCTGTAAGGTTATTGAGCCCCGCTAGCGATATATTGATGATCTGGTTGAAGCTTAGGTCCAGCTCTGTCAGGTTATTGAGCCCAGCCAGCGATACATCAGTGATCTCGTTTTCGCTTAGGTCCAGCTCTGTCAGGTTATTGAGCCCGGATAACGGCGATACATCGGTAATCTTGTTGTTCCATAGGACCAACTGCGTCAGGTTAGTGAGCCCTGATAGCGATAGATCGGTGATCTTGTTGTCGCCTAGGTTCAGCACTGTCAGGTTATTGAGCCCTGATAGCGATACATCGGTGATCTGGTTGCTGCTTAGGTACAGCCGTGTCAGGTTAATGAGTCCCGATAACGATGATAGATCAGTGATCTGGTTGATGCTTAGGTCCAGCTCTGTCAGGTTATAGAGCCCGGACAACGGCGACACATCGGTAATCTGGTTGTCGCTTAGGAACAGCCATGTTAGGTTATTGAGCCCGGACAACGGCGACACATCGGTAATCTGGTTGTCACTTAGGAACAGCCATCTCAGGTTAGCAAGTCCCGACAAAGGCGATACGTCGGTGATCTGATTGAACCTTAGGTCCAGATTTGTCAAGTTAGTGAGCCCCGATAACGGCGATACATCGGTGATCTCATTGCCCAATAGGGACAGCGTTTCCAGGTTGGTAAGCCCGGACAACGGCGATACATCAGTGATCTCGTTGCCCCATAGGGATAGATTTTCCAGATTGCTGCAGTGTTCAAGTCCAGTTATATTTCTTATGCCCCCTCCATCGGCATTCAGGAGTATTATCCCCTCCAGGTCAGATGCATATATATCACCCTCCGGTTTATCGATCGCCTCTCTGATCACCGCCTCAAGATTCGGATCAGGGAATGCGATGGCTGATTGCTCTATCCGACATTGGCCGCATATTATAATGTTTGATAAGGTGATGATTATCAGAAGCATGAGTGCTCTTCTGTCCATTCTGCATCATCTCACTGCAATCTAATAGGATATTTTCCTTTCCCATAAATATCTATGCACAATTGACTTTCTGCAAGACAAAAGCCTCTGCAGTGCTCGATCTGACCATTTCATGATATCAGCCCATGGGACAGCTCATAATATCTGATGTTTTGATAGATATCGAAAAAGTGTGGATGGATTACAGGATTTACATGCCGCTATGAGCTGAGATTAGCCTTCATACCCCAGCTCCCCAGCCCTGGCGGAAGCAGCATTGGCTTCTGTCGTTTTGCCTGATGCTTCAAGAGCATCCGCTTTGCCCTTCCAGGCTTCTGCGAGGTTGGGATTTATTCTGATAGATTCATCATAAGCTTGGATGGACTCATCATATTTGCCCTGGAAATAGAGCGCATCGCCCTTGAGGTTCCAGGCATTTGCATCATTGGGATCCAGCCTGATGGCTTCGTCAAGGGCCATGATGGCCTCATCGTATTTGCCCTGGCTATAGAGAACAAAACCTTTACTACGCCAGGTTCTGTCATCATTAGGAGCTAGCCTGATGGCCCCATCATAAGCCTGGATGGACTCATTGTATTTGCCTTGGAAATAGAGCGCATCGCCCTTGAGGCTCCAGGCTTCTGCAAGGTTGGGATCTATTCTGATGACTTCATCATATGCCTGGATGGCCTCATCGTATTTGCCCTGGCTGTAGAGCGCACTACCTTTCAGGAACCAGGCATTTGTATCATTGGGATCTAGCCTGATAGCTTCGTCAAGGGCATTGATGGCTTCATTGTATTTGCCCTGGAAATAAAGGGCATTACCCTTTTGGCTCCAGATACTTGAATTCTTGGGATCAATCTTGATAGCCTCATCAAGAGCTTTGACAGCCTCGTCATACTCGCCCTGGACATAGAGAGCATTGCCCTTAAGGCTCCAGGCATTTGCATCGTTAGGATCCAACCTGATAGTCTCATCAAAAGCTTTGACGGCCTCATCGAGCTTGCCTTGAGCTGCAAGAGCATTGCTTTTAAGGTTCCAGGCATTTGCATTATTAGGATCCAGCCTGATAGACTCATTAAAAGCTTTTGCGGCCTCATCATATTTGCCCTGAAAATAGAGTGCAGTACCCTTGAGGCCCCAGGCGTTTGCATCTTCAGGATCTAGCCTTATGGCTTCGTCAAAGGCCATGGCGGCTTCATCGTATTTAGCCTGAGAAATTAGAGCAGCACCTTTGAAGCCCCAGGCAACTGCATCATTAGGATCTAGCCTGATAGCTTCGTCAAGGACCACGATGGCCTCATCGTATTTTCTCTGGTGATATAGAGCTGCACCTTTGCTGCACCAGACCGAGGCAATATTGGGATCTGTCCTGATGGCTTCGTCATAAGCTTGTATGGCTTCGTCGTATTTGCCCTGACGATAGAGTGCATCGCCTTGCTCTTCTATCGTCTGATGACATTCCGTGGTCGATACAAGCAGAAGGATGAAAGCGACGCATGCAAGTCTCATAAGACTAAAGGTGCGCTCAAATGAGATATGTTTATCGGGATGTCGGTATGAATGCGATTCATGAAGGCACGCCTATTGCATTCTAGACAATCATGGCCACCACTTGAAAAAATCATTGCGGTGGACGGCGCGCAGATACGCAAACAGATCCTACGAGCTGCGGAAAATGTGCTTTAATATCTAATAATGCTTAGATAATTAGGCTGCCTAACAGCATCGCTTGTTCTCAAAGACCATGCGGGCTATCCGCAAGCGTCGTGAGCTGGCCGAGGATGTTGACTGGGAGCTTTATCAATTGCAGGAATTTTTCAAGTTCCAGGAATTGGAGGAGATGAATAAGCCCGAGTTCATGGATGAGGTCGAGGCAATATTCAAGAACAAACGATAGCTTGCCTGAATTGGACAAACGCCTATCCATTTGGCTACATCCATTCATAGTGCCTCAAGACCTCAGGCACGAACTCATAAAGAAGGCTGTTTTCCGCATATCCGAAGAACAGGCAGCCAGGGCAGGACCGGACGATCTCCTCCCGCCCTTTCTTTGAGGCCTGCCACGCCTCCTCCAGCCCTCCCAACACATTGGCCAGAGGCTGGCCGTGCACCCGGCAGTTCTCTATGCTTCCGTCCGATGCCACATGGAGGATGATGTCGCTGGCATGGCATTTGAATTTAGGTTTAAGGGTGGATATCATCTCCAGATAGGTCAGAGAGTTGATGATGGGAGCGCCAGCCCTCTTCAGCTCCATCAGCCGGCGTACCGCCTTCTCATGAGCAGACCGATCCCGGATTCTCAGATCCCTCCAGACTGAGTCCGAGATCCCGGCAGACTCGTGCAGAGGCTCAAAGGAGATCCAGGTGCCCAGATCTTCTGCCAGATGGACCAGGTCCTCCAACTCACCCACATTTTTGCTGCTTATCACACAGTTGATCAGAATCTCATGGCCTGCCCTCTTCGCCGTCCGGATTCCGGCCAGAGTATTCTCCAGATCTATTCCCCGCAATTCCCGGTAGCTCTTGATCCCGTCCACAGAGACGGAGAGATAATCCAGATCCACAAGCTCGTCCGCCCTCCTGGCCAGCAGAAGGCCGTTGGTGACCAGGCCGGTGGTGAGGCCGCGGCATTTGGCATACTTGAGAATCTGGGGCAGATCCTCCCGGAGCAGGGGCTCGACGGTCCAGGCATTGTAGACCCCGATGCCAAAGGAGCTGGCTTCATCCAGCATCCTGAAGATCTCCTTTTGGCTCATCTCCCCTCCGGGCTCTCGCCAGTACTGGCAGAAGGAGCACTTGAGGTTGCAGCGGGCGTTCACCCCGTGGGAGAGGACATAGGGTCTCTTTCTGATCCGCATCTGCCAGAGGGCTTTGGCCGCCAGCCGGGGAGAGAAGGATCTCATTGGGATGACTCCAGATTCCGAGAGCGCTCCAGCCTGGAGAACGCCCTCCCCAGCACCTCATTGATGGTGGGATGAATGATCTGAGACCTCATGATGGTGGTTATGTCCTGGAGGTCGGTGTTCATCAGGTATACCACCTGCTGAACGAGCTCTGCCGCAGAGGAGCCAATGATACTCGCCCCCAGGATCCGGCCCGACTCCTCCTCAAGGATTATCTTCACCAGGCCCTTCTCCTCTGCCAAGGCCATCCCCATGGCCGAATCGGTGTATCTCGCCCTGCCCACCAGCACCTTCAGGCCCTGGGCTACTGCCTCTGCCTCCTTCATGCCCACTCCCGCCACCGTGGGATGGGAGAATATCGCATAGGGCACAGCATGGTAGTCCGTAGCTATCCGGTCGACGTCGCCCTGAGCGCGGAGAATATTGTGGCCCACAATCCGGGCCTCATAGTTGGCGGTATGGCGGAACATGTGCTTCCCGGTAGCATCACCCAGGGCCCAGATGCCTTTCTTGCTGGTCTGCAGGTATTCGTCAACCATGATCCAGCCATGCCTGTCTGTCTGGACCCCCGTCCTCTCCGGGTGGAGAATGTCGGAGTTGGAGCGGCGGCCGGCGGCCAGGAGGATCTCCTCTGCCTCGAATTGCCGGATCTGGCCGTCCTTGCCTTCTTTCGCTGAGACGGCCTTGTTTTCCCCAATTCGTTCCACTGACAAGACCTCGTGGCCGGTGAAAATTCGGCAGTAGCGGGAGAGGCTCTCATAAAGGCGCTCGGAGATCTCCGGTTCCTCGCCGCCCAAAAGCCTGGGGCCCCGTCCCAGAATGGTGACCTCCGTTCCCATGGCGGAGAAGAAGTGGCCGAACTCGCAGCCGATATAGCCTCCGCCGATTATGATCAGGCTTCGAGGCGGCTCTTTCAGATGCAGAAGGGAAATGTTGTCGATGTATCCCGATTCCTCCAAGCCGGGTATGGGCGGGACACTAGAGCGAGCGCCGCTGGCGATGACGAATTGAGGCGCTGTGAGGGTCTTCGATCCAACCTTGAGGATATACTGGTCGGTGAACTCCGCCCTTTCCTGATAGTAGGTCAGATTCTCCTTCGATCTTATGGTTGCTTCCATCCCTGCCCGGCCCTCATCCACCACCCTGTGCATCCGCTTCATGATCAGGGGGAAATCAATTTCGTCGATCCTGGCATGGACCCCCAACGCACCCGCCTCCTTAATGCTCCGGACCATATCCGCAGGATGGATGAGCATTTTGGAGGGGATGCAGCCATTGTTCAGGCAGGTGCCGCCCATCGGGCCCTGATCGAGCATTGCAGTCCTTCTTCCCGCGCGAGCTGCTTGAGCGGCCACCAGCGCCCCTGCACCCGAGCCGATTACTATGAGGTCGAATCTCTCCATGCTGTTCATGATACTCCCCACTCTGTTCATGATATAGGGAATCTGAAGGCGCTGATTATTTAAAAATATAAGGCAAACTAAGCGATATAAGAGACGCTGGATCGGTCGAAGCCTTCCACCAGCTCGATTCCCTCATCGTCCGCCTTCCAGGATACATGGGGGTAGCTGAGGTGCTTGATGAATCCGGATGCGCTGGCTGCGATCTGGGTTGCCAGGTGCTCTGCACCCAGAGCCTCTCTGGTGATCTGATGGACCTTTTTTTGCACCTCTGCCTCATCCAGACAGCCCAGGGAATGGATGTACTCATGCAGGAGGACATGGAATACATAGGGCTTGTAAAGCTCAGGGCGGGTCTCCATGATTCTCTGCAGCGGTATCTTATTGAGGACGATGACATTGGTGCCGGTGGTGAAAAAGCCTCCCAGGAAGCCGTGAGGATCGTTTCCCAGGTTTGCCATGCCCAGCATCAGGCCGCCTCTGCGTTTGTTCATGCTCTCCTCGACCAGAGCTTTTACCACCTCAAATATGTCCGCCAGGGATTTGGCCTCATCCAGACGGGTCTGGTAATCACTTCTCATTAGAGAGATGTCTGCGATGTCTAAGTATATAATAGTAACCTGAGGTTAGTTTAAATTGAGTCGATCAGGTCGATCAAATCCTCAAGTCGATAAATCGATCATGAGGATCTCTGCTGCATCTGTTGCATCTGTAAAAGCCCTTTATCCAGGCCGATCTCCATCCAGGCCCAGGCCCAGATAACCGCCTCGAAGGCTCTGATCAAATCCTTCTGCTCTAGAAAATAGTGCGAATCGGATAGATAGGCACAGATATTCTCCCTGAATCTCTCATCGCCGGAGATCTGGGAGAATAGCGTCTCCGCCTTCTCCTGCCACTTTAAGGTCTCATTTAAGAGGTCTGCTTCCAGGTCTCCCTTTTCGCTCTCCAGGCCGTCCGTCATCTCATCCCTATCCTGGGCTTCTATTGTCTTATTCTATTTCGCTTTTCGAATTATTTTCTGGCCTCTGTGACCTCAGAGACCCGGCCGCCTTCCACCTTGACCCGGACCATGGTCTTCAGCCCGTAGCCCTGGGACCTCAGCCGCTTTGCGCCTTCTCCCCTCTCCACCACGATCACTGTATCCATCACCTCTGCTCCCGCCATCTCGAGCGAGTCCAGTGTGGCCTGGAGGGTCCCACCGGTGCTGATCACATCGTCCACCACTATCACCCGGTCTCCCCTGTTTATGCCGTTAAGAAAGAGCTGCGACCTGGAGTAGCCAGTAACCTGGCTGATCTCAATCTCATTCGGCAGGCCGTATTTGCGCTTTCTGATAATCACCAGGGGAATATCGCAGAATATGGAGAGAACCATCCCAATGGGAATTCCCATGGCCTCAACGGTGACAATCTTGTCCACATCCAGGTTGGCGATGCGTACGATATGGGCGGTGACCTCCCTGATCAGGTCCGGCCTGATCTCCGGAACGCCATCTGTGATGGGATGGATAAAATAGTCGTACTCTCCCCGCTTGAATACCGGGGCGTCCAGCAGTGATTTCTTGAGTCTTTCCAGCATATTCTGCGCCTCTGGTGCTTCGACATTTCTATATTTTATTCAATCGCTGGCCAACGCAATCCAGCAAGATAAAGATATTGGGTGCCTCGGGAATCCTCCTGGGATGGAGAGAATAGAATATCAGGCATCGTCCAATTCTAGCAGCGGATCCCGACAGCCGCACAGGGCAAAGGCCTCCTCTCTCTCGATGCAGGTGGGGCAGGATCGGCAGGGCTTGTCCTCTCCCCGGTAGCATGACCAGGTGAGCTCATAGGGAACCTGCAGCTCAAGGCCCATCCTCACGATCTCTTCCTTGGTCATATCCACAAAGGGGGCTTTTAACTGGACGGGATGCCAGGCCGTGCCCAGCCTTATGGCGGGCTGGAGGGCACAGACGAACTCCGGCCGGCAATCGGGATAGATCGTCTGATCATTTTTATGGGCCGCATAAAACAATTCCGGGATCTCATGGGCCTCGGCGTATCCTGCCGCTATGGAGAGCATTATCATATTCCGGTTTGGCACCACCGTCTGCCTAGCCGCCTCCTCGGTATAGTGACAGCTGGGCACCTCCTTCTTTCCCAGCAGTGCGCTCTCTCCCAGAAATGCGGCCAGAGAGGAGAGGTCGATGACATGATGGGTGACATTGAGCCTAGAGGCGATGGTTTTTGCGCAGCTGATCTCCTTTTTATGCCTCTGAGCATAGTTGAAGGTGAGGGCATCCACCTGGTGGCCATCGGCCAGCAGTCTGTAGAGCAATGTGGTCGAGTCCAGACCACCGGAGAGTATTAAAACCGCTTTCATTCTATTCCCCATTTTCCCTGGTATTGACATGGAGCGGCCATCCTGATATCCTAACCGGTCACGTCTCCGGCCAGGGGGTTACCAGTAGCTTGTCAACCCGGCGCTCATCCATGTCCATGACCTCAAAGCGATAACCACCCCATTCGAATTTATCTCCTGTGGCTGGAATCTTCTCCAGATGGGTCATCATGAAGCCGCCCATGGTCTGGTAGGTCCCGTCACCCTCATCAGGAAGCTTCTCGATGTCCAGTTCCTCTTTGAAATCGTCCACCGGCATGGTCCCGTCCACCAGCCAGGTGCCGTCGCTCCGGCGCAGGATCTGAGGCTCGCTCAGCTCATGGATATGAGGGATGTCTCCCACCAATCCCTCCAGAAGGTCCACCAGGGCCACTATCCCCTGTACTGTGCCATACTCATCCAGGACGATGGACAGATGGATTCCCGTCTGCTTGAACTTCTCCAGCACCTTCAAAGCCCTCATGCTCTCCGGCACAAATAGGGGCGGCAGCAGTAAAGATCTCAAATCGATCTGCTTTTTATTCAGGTCGCAGTTCAGGATATCTTTGGCCTGAATCACTCCCAGGACGTTATCCAGCTTCTTGCTGCAGACCGGGAGCATGGTATACGGCCCGCTGGCAGTCTTCCTCTGGATCTCCTGCAGGCTGTCATGAATATCAAGCCAGACTATCTTTCCCCTGGGGGTCATGATGGAGCTAACCCGCCTTTCCCCCAGAGAAAAGACCCTCTCCACTATGTCCTGCTCATCCTCCTCGATAACCCCGGCCATTGTCCCCTGGTCGATCATGATTCGTATCTCTTCTTCCGTCACCTCTGGCCCGGCATTGGGACCGACTCCCATGGCCCGGAGAACGAATTCAGTGGATTTGCTCAGGAGAAGAATCACTGGATATACAATCCTGGAAAAAGCGCTTAACGGAGATGCTGACCAGGATGCGATCCTTTCCGGATTGGAGAGTGCGATCCTCTTAGGCACCAGTTCCCCTATAACCAGGCTGAAGAAGGTTATGGACAGGACCACCAGGACCAGAGCGAATCCCTGGCTGTAATTGCCTAAAGCGGGATAAAGGCCGAGCAGATAGCCTGCCACCTCATCGGATATGGTGGCGCCACCAAAAGCCCCGATTAGAGTGGCCATCAAGGTCACCCCTGTCTGGACTGCAGAGAGAAACTTGTTGGGGTCATCTGCCAGCTCCAGGGCAATGCCGGCACCTCTATCCCCCTGGTCTGCCATCTGGCGGAGCCTGGCCTTTCGGGCTGAGACAACAGCCATCTCCGCCATGGAGAAGATGCCATTGGCCAGTATGAGAATGATGATAATCAGAATCTCATATAACATGGGCTACAACCTTTCCTGGATAGGATGGAGCGTCCGGATTATTCATAATTCATGCATTTCCCTGAGATTATGGGCTGATTGTCTCATTTGCATAGCTCAGCATATCTGGAAGTTATTTATAGCTTCCCTGAATGGAGGGCCAAATTCACTGATGGTTGAATGTCATCTGAATCTGGATATCCAGGATTTGGGACAGGAAAAGCAGAATGCAAGAATCAAGTGATGAAGAAAAAAAGAGGAGATCTATTTCAGATCCGCGGTGCAGTGCTTGCACTTGATTGCCGTCTTGGCAATGGTCTCTTTGCAATACGGGCATTCCTTGGTGGTGGGATCAGCAGGTGCGGGGGCTTTCTTCAGAGCGTTTATCTGGCGCACCAGCATGAACACCGCAAATGCCACGATCAGGAAAGATATAACTGCATTGATAAACAAGCCATAATTGATAGTGGGAGCAGATACCGCCTGCGCCTCTGCCAGGCTGGCATAGGCATTCCCATCTAGTGCCACGAACATGTCAGCGAAGTTTATGCCTCCGGTCAGCATGCCAATTGGCGGCATAATGATATCATTCACAAGCGAATTGACTATGCTGCCAAATGCCGCACCAATAATTATGCCTACCGCCATATCCACAGCGTTGCCCTTCACTGCGAATTCCTTAAATTCACCGATAATTCCCATAGAGAGTCACTCCAATAGATGAAACATTTGACCCTTTCTCCTGCCTAAGATATAAACCCTTTTGGCCGGATATGCCGATTCATAATTATCGAAAAAAACAAGTAGAAAGAGGGCCGGGATATTGGCGATGAAAGAGTACTATTGCGAAGGGCTGACTGTGCAGTGGAATCCGGAAAAGTGCATACATGCGCAGGAATGCGTGAAGGGACTGCCTCAGGTCTTCAACCACGAGAGAAAACCCTGGATAGATATGCAGGGCGCAGGCCCAGAGGAGATCATGGAGGTCATAGACCGCTGCCCTTCCGGCGCTCTGAGCTATAAAAAAGAAAAGCCCGATTTTGGGGAAGAAAGTGCATCAAGCGGCCCATATGCTTCTATCAAGATCGTAAAGAACGGCCCCATTCTGGTAGAGGGCAACTGCCTTCTTCTTGATCCGGAGGGAAAGGAAATGGCAGAACATGGAGCCTACTCCCTGTGCAGATGCGGCTCGTCCCGGAAAAAGCCATTCTGCGATGGAAGCCATATCAAGATTGGATTTCAGGACTCAGAATAGTCAAGTCTTTGGCCGGCTCCAGCTCGATCCTTCTGCCTCAGTCCAATCTCATGAGAAGATTTAAAAAAAGGCCTTCGCTTTTATGGCTCTTCGCTGTTTCCTATGGGTAGAGCTGGGGCCGCTATCTCTCTCGTCTTTGTGCCTTTGTTCCTCTGTGGTGAAATCGTGATGTTCGGACATCACCACAAAGGCGCGAAGGCACAAAGGAAAATCTTCTTGCATTACATTATCCACACAATTTAGCGAAGAGCCGCTTTTATCTACCGGCCAAACCAGAGCCTGCACCTGCCGCTCCCCTGGCAGATCCTCTCTTTCCTCTCGAACTTTATCTCTTTTCCCTCTCCTTCGGCGCCCTTCGGGCTGAACTCCTGCGCCCAGACCTGGTTTTCCGCCTGGCAGATGACTTCGCTCACCTTCTGCGAGAGCTCTTCTCTGCCTGACCGGACCATGATGTCATGCCAGGGACAGCGCCGGATCTCCACTGCAAATCCGCCCTTATCCGATTTCAGGTCGTAATCGAACTCCTCCAGGGCCAGACGGGCAGAAATCGCCTCCTTGAGCCCCTCAAGGCCGCAGTCCAGCTTCAGCATGGCTTTAATTGCTCGTGCCTGGATCTTGGGAAGGACCCGCCAGACAGCCTCGTCCATCTCCAGTGCTCGATCAAATCCGTGCTTCTTCTCGATCATCATGAACCACAGGCCGTCCACCGCCCGGTATGAGCGGCGGAAGTACTCCGTCTTATCGCTCTCCGTCAAATCCTTCATTTTACCTTTTCCTGCTGTCTGTTCTCTGCTCCCTTTCTCCGGCCAGCCTTGAGAATGCGTCGGCAAGATTCCATGGAACGGCGGCATCTTTCGGCATTCTTAAGCATTGCCGCTGCTTCCGGATCATTCTCTGCCCCCAATTTTCTCGCCAGCTCCTCAAACATCCTGGATGCTTTCTTATAGACTCGCAGAGCCTTTCTACCCCATATCTCTTGATCTTCCACCTCAGAGATGGTGACATAAGCATAAGCCAGGTCTCTTAAGATCTCAGCATGCTCAATTGGTGCCTGTTCAATGGTATAGTATTCCAGAGCCGCATTGCAGGCATCAATCGCTTTTTGGCAGTTCTCTCTCTTATCCATTACCTCTGCCAGGGTGATGAAGCTGTATCCCAGGCTCTTATGGGCATCAGCATGCTCTGCCGGGCAGCTATGGGCCCCATAGATCCTGATGGCTATCTGGCAGGCCTCAATGGCCTGGCGGCAGTTCTCTCTCTTATCCTCGACCTCTGCCAGGGCGGAATATGCCGCCCAGAGGAGTAGCTGCGATTCGGCGTGCTCAAGGGGATACTCGATCTCATTGAAGAAATCCAACGCCTCTTTTGCCGCCTGAGCACCTTTCCTGCAGTCGGCTGCCTTCGCCTCCGCTGAGACTTCCGTCTCGGCGAGGATGCTGTAGGTGATGGCCAGGTCTTTTTGGCAGGAGGCGAAATCCCAGGAGTTCTGGTTCGCCGAATAAACTGCCAGCCTCTCCTGGCAGGCCTCTAAAGCCAACAGGCAGTTTTCAGCCCGGCATTCGATCTCCGCCAGGGCCAGGTAGCCCAGCCAGAGTATCCCCTGCGACTCTGCGTATCCCTCGGGAGAGCTCTTTTGGCTGAATATCCTCAAAGCCTCTCGTGCGGCTCGAATGGCCTTTAAGCAGTTTTCTGAGCGGTCCAGGATCTGGGCCCGGAGCAGGTAAGCGCTTCCTATATTGTTTTGGCTGGCAGCAAAAAGCATTGGGTGCTGTTCCTGCTTGTAGACTACAAGAGCGTTCCCGAAGGCCTGCAGAGCAAGCTGGCAGTTCTCCAGGCTCTCTGCCTCCTCGGCCAGGGCGAGGAGGGCATTGCCCAGATTGTTCTGGGTTGCAGCATATGCCAGTGGATTGTTCTCTTTTGTTCGAATGAGAAGAGCGTCGCGGCATGATTGAATGGACCGATCGCAGCACTCTATCTTGTCCTCTTCACCCCCTGCCTCGGAGTGGGCGAGGTAGGCCATGGCCAGATTATTTTTGACCAGAGCGAACTCCTCAGGAAAGCGATCCTTACTATAGACCACCAGGGCCTCCTGGTAGGAGGCAATTGCCCGCTTGCAGCTATAATATCGATCTGGAGGCCTGTTCGCGAGCTGGGCTACAGTCAGATATGCACTGCCCAGGTTCGTCTTTGCTCTCGCGAACTCCTGGGGGTGATCTTTGAGGTTATAGATATTGAGAGCATTTTCTCCCGCTTCAATTGCTCGACGGCTGTTATCGATCCCTTCCTCCACCTCAGCCAGCTTTCGATAGGTAACACAGAGTTCATCCTGGAGAAAGGCATAATCCAGTGCAGAGGCCGACCGGGAAAAGACGGCCAGAGCTTCCTGCCAGGAGCTGATGGCCTGCTTCAGGCTTTCCTCTCGATCGACTAGATCGGAACGGGCGGCAAAGGCGTCTCCCAGGCTTCTCATAGCTCTCGCGCGAAGATGGGGATAGGTATCCAGGGTGTAGACGACGAGCGCCTTTTTGTAGGCCTGGATGGCGCCCTCGCAGCGCTGCAAATCAGCGTTTTCTTTGAATATTTCAAGGCAGATGTCTCCTATCCTTCGGAGGATGTTGCTCTCTTGCACCCGGTCCATCTCGAAGGCCAGCATCCTCTCGCATATCTCCAGAGCCTTTTCGTATTCCGCAATGCCATCTTCTCTCATTTTTAATGCCGCCAACCTCTTTGAATTTCAGATTATATCATTCTTAAATGCTGCTACATTTACCCTTCGCTTTTAAGGAGTTATTCGCCACCAGGTATAATACGTACTTATTTAATATACCAACACAGTTAAATGCAATGAAGTACATTTAACTAAATAAGAAAAATACAAAAAGTCTCAGAATCCACCTTATAAATTCCTGTCAAAGAAGTGGTGTTTCAGGTCCTATATCCTCCTCCCTGAAATTCCGCTTCTTCTTTCTCTTTATGATGCTATCTGAAGACCACACCGCCCAAAAGGAGCAATAGCGCACCTAAAAAGCCTGTGATGGTGATCATCGTCTCCGTACTTATGTCTCGATGCACGAGCCCCCACCTATGCTGATCCTGGATATATAGCTTTTCTCCATTGAACTGGGAAGGGGGGATCAAGAACTCACAGTAGCCATTGCAAAGGGGAGAATATCCAGCAATGTTATGGACACTATTAATGCTATCCAATATAGGGGCTTATTGAAGTACCATGTCCTTTTTCCTCGCGCATAAACATAAACGATGTAAGGAACAAGAGGGACAATCGAGAGCAAGGGGTGAGGCTCGATAAAAAGGACATAGGTGAAGATATACCCTTGCACAAGCAGGCAGACTGCTGTCGCCAGGCCGACCTTGGCTTGGTTATTGAGTCTCATATCTCCTGCAAATCGCTCCTGATTGATAAGCTTTTCAGATCCCTGCCCGGTATATGCGGATCTGTGGATATTGTGCCTGGGAACACCGAACCGCTCCCAGGCCGCCGCCCATCTATTCTCCAGAGCCTATTATCTCCCCCCAGCCAGTGATTTTGCAGTTGCCGAAGCGCAGTCATTTTCTGATTCTAGGTCGCAAGATAGATCATCACCAGGTTAATTGAGCCTCCGAATACCAGAGATAACACTGCCAGAATGATGAATGCGATTATCAGCCATTTGGCTATATCCATGGATATTCCTGCACCTCTCCAGCCCAGCACTCCCAGAATGAGAGCGATTACGAAGAACACCACTGCCAGATAGAGTAAGTCCACCATTTTGTACACTCCATGCATTCTTGATTGCCCTGCTTAATATCCAGAAGAATCCTACCGCCAAAATCAAGCTCAATACACGGTTGTTCCTCAAGGAAGCTGGGTAACCCTATATAGTTTATCTCTCTTTAAATTTAAGATTTTTGCACGAAAAATCATCGCTTCGGCATGATGACCACCGGTGAAGAGGTCCCTGGCAAGCTATTGAAAAGGAAGCATTATGTTCAAAGGAGCAGGTGATCATCGGCATAAATCAATATACCATAAAGTATATATGTGTAAGAACTGGTTATGAGATTATGCCAAAGACTACCTTAACTTTATCAGAACCAATCGCAAAAGCCTTGAAGATCTATACGGT
>JAXDAR010000137.1:0-3032 GCA_034679645.1 Methanothrix sp.
CCTCAAACACGACTCCTTTATCGATATGGTGATCTACGTGTGGGAAAGCTGTAACTTGCCTGTACCTGATGAGGGCGGACTACTCTATAAGCTGAAAGCGATGGGACTAAAAGTTGGAAAGTAGAGTCAGTTAGTCTAATTGCATCCCTGATTGCAGAATCGAGTTCTAAATTTATATTTTTATTATTATATTTTGTGGTATCGTAGCTTTGGATATTAAACGCTAATTCAAGATCCTCTTTCTGAAGAGGAATAATGTGCTTACGAAGTGCTGTCATAAGACCATATTCATAATAGACATTTGGATTAGGAATATTAGTCCCATTTTTTATTGAATCATCAAGAATAACTATACAAAAGCGTGATTCAATGATTTTGCCACAAATCTTGGTACAGAAAATATCCTGACCATATGCACGCTCCTTAACGGCTATAATGGGCTCTATTCCAGCCTTACTCAGTTTCTCAGACATTAATCCCAATATTGGTTCCAAATCATCATTTGTAGGGCAGGCAATGAAACACGACTTTGATGGGCCGAACATCTTCCCGCATTTGTGTTCCTTTCGAATGAAACACCATTCATTGATCGGAAAAGAGCCAAATGCTCCTTTTGGACTCTCAGCTAAAATCGGATTTTGCCAAGTCATATTGTTCTAGATAATTTTTATGCGTTTAAACTTTGCTGACGCAGTTGAGCAAATAGAGGAAAAGCCTGATGACTTTCTGCTATGCGGAATAGCATCTGCTCAAGCCTGCATCTCAACATCCAACACGCTCCATCCTCGGCGTTTCCCTCCCCCTCACCCTCGATATATACATCCTGGCCCACAGGTAGCTGATGCCTCCTCCCATGATGTTGCCAAAGACAATCCCCCACCATATCCCCCGCTCCCCCAGCCCCAGGACCATGCCCAGAACAAATGCCATCATGGTTATGAGCACCACATCCCGCAGCATATTCAGCAACAGTGAGGTCAGCCCCTTTCCTGCTCCCTGGAAGAGGCTGGCGGACATTATTCCCGGGGAGACGAAAGGATAGAAAAGGCACATCACCTGCATGAAGGCAATCATGGTGGGAGCCAGTGCTGCGCTATCCGGGGTATAGGTGAAGAAGGCGGTTATCTGTGGGGCGAAGAGCAATGTGACCGCCGCTGTTGCCACGCCAATGATCACTCCCAGCCTCGTGGAATAATTGTGGATTATAGAGAGGTTGGCATACTTCCTGGAGCCTATGGCCGCTCCTGCCACAGAGATCTCCGCGGTTCCTATGGCGATAAGAGGCACAAGGGCCATCATGATCACCCTCCAGCCTGCGGTATAAACCGCTACGGCATCGGTTCCCGAGACCCGGACCAGCATGCTGTTGATGATTATGGCATCTATGGAGTAGAGCAGGAATTCCAGGCTGGCGGGAATTCCCACCGCCAGGATATCCTTCATCATATCCATGCTGGGTGAAAAAGCCTCCCGGGAGAAGGAGACATAGGTGTCTTTCTTGATGAAAAGCCAGTAGATCAGTATGGCCGAGACTATAAGCATGGATATGATCATGCCCCATGCCGCTCCCACTATTCCCATGCCCGCCCAGTAAATCAAGATGGGATCGAGAACGGCATTGATCAGCGATCCACCGGCCATAGCGTACATGGTGCGCCTTGCGTCGCCCTCCCCTCTCAAGATGGCAAATGCCATGTTGACAAAGACCACCAGAATGCTGCCAAGAAAGATGATCCTGCCGTACTCCAGTGCCAGGCCAAGGGCATATCCAGCGCCCATGAGCACCATCAGCGGCTCGGAGAAGCGGAGCAGGATCAGGGTCGATATAACTGAGACGATAATCACCAAAAGCATGGCATGCATGGTGGCATTGTCCGCCCCTTTTTTATCTCGCGCCCCAATTCTGCGGGAGATGGCCGAGGAAGCCCCTGCCCCCAGGCCGATGGATAGGCCCATCACCACCATAAAAACGGGGGTGACGAATCCCACTGCCGCCAGGGCATCTGATCCCAGGCCGGAGACCCAGGCGGCATTGACCACATTATAGGTGGCGGAGATGATCATGGCCACGATCATGGGGCCGGAGAGCTTCCAAATGGCCTTTTTGGGATCTCCGATAAGCAATGATACGCCTCTGGAGATCTTCTCCTGATCTCTCTTATCGAATGCCTGATCGGAAGTCGGGCTGCTGCTCTGTTCATTCATGGCTGCACTCTGCTCGGTCCTATGATGGAATAAAACCATGTCGATCTAATTGGAGCAGATTGCATCAGCTCAGGAGCTTATTTCTGCTAGAATTGACCATCCCCGCAAACGTGTTGCCATGCTCCCAGCACTGGTCCTCGAACCCAGCCCGGAGCAGACTGTAGAGTGACCTCTGCCTCTGATAGGCCAAGCTTTTCCCTAAATGGATTAAGAGAGAACAGATCACTTCTCGCCCAGCAGCTCTGCAATGGCTTTCTGGCTCTCCTGCGGAGTTCCTCTGGTATTGACCTCATATACCCTGGTGCCGGCCAGCAGCTGACGGAAGAACTGGGTGCGAAGCCGCCTCTTGAAGTCGTTTTTTACCAATAGATTGGGATTGAAATAGTTGTTTTCCTCTAAAACGCCCAGAGCCAGGCTCGGCTCCATCTGCCGCACCGTCTCACTTTGAGATGGATCACGCTTGAGGATTATCACCGTCTGAAGAGTGGTCAGGGGCAGTATGCGCCCCTTGCCTATCACCCAGCGCAGGTCCACCACCGCCCGCCCCTTCTTATCGAAGACAGCCCTTTCCACCAATCCGGAAAACTCCTTCCAGATGTCAGCCAGGTCCGCCCGGATGTAGAAGTTCTTCTCCGATCCAAAGGCCAGGATCTCCTCCCCGAAGATCCGGGCAAAAAACCAGTCATCTGAGACGGCGCGCACATCAGGCCGGCGCAGCAGCCCGTAGGTATGAGTGGTCTTGCCCGCCCCCGATCCCCCCAGAATGCAGACGCCTCTTCCTTTCAGATCCAGGCAAGCCCCGTGCACGGAGTAGATGGAGTGATTGT
>JAXDAR010000138.1:0-2990 GCA_034679645.1 Methanothrix sp.
TCATAGCTGTAGTAGTAGGTGAAGTTCTTGCCGGCATCGTCCTCAGTGAAGAATCCGTATTCATTGGCCTTGAAGCTTACCGGCCCCGGCTTTGTATTGAGGGTTTCATTTCTGATCTCATTTCCATTCTCATCCAGAATATGAAGCGTCACATTGAGCATATCGCCGTCTTCATCATCGATATTGGCCTTGTACTCGATGGGATCATTGTATCTCACCGAGCCCCGCGGCGTTACATCAAACTGGCTCATCCTGGGCAGGCTGTTGGTCACATTGAAGACCAACTCGGTATAAAATGGAGGCTTTTGGCTTTTATATGATGATGTGCTCCATTTTTCGACTCCATCGCTCGCATTGACCCTGAGCCTGACCTCTCCCATCTTTTCAAGATAAGCAAATGAAGGATGCATAGTCCAGAGCCTTTGAGTGGTATTTTTTTCGTCATACTCGTTGGTTTGGATCTTCTCCGGCCAAGAGTTTACACGCTTGAATTCAGTTGAACCCGGCTCTTTTACCTCAAGATAGAGGTCGAGCATGCGGCGCATTTCCATTGGATTGTTATTTCTTATCCAGGTGATGATCTCTATCGTCTCGGTTCGGCTAACTGTGGTGTTATTTCCCTTGTAGTACATCAACACCGTTGGCCGTTTATATTCTTCGCTGGTAATGGGATCCTTCCATAATATAGTTCTCAGCTCTTCGAACTTATCCGGCTTATTCTTCTTTCCGTCTTGAACCGCTTTGAGCATTCTATCGATATCCACCTGTTTGCTGCCGCCGCCACCGCCACCGCCGTCGCCTCCGCCTTTAATTGTCTCCGGGCCCACTACATTTTGTACCGATAGCATTAAGGCCAACAAGACCAGAATGCATATCACTTTCTTATTCATAGCAGCGGCTCCTCATTCCTGATTTTGATATCGAAATCGTAGTATGGCGGAGCTTGAGTCTCCGGAATTTGCCATTTGTATGTCTTCTCTCCACTTCCATTCCTGTAGTCCTGACACTGGCTTATGGTCTTCCAGCTCTTGATGTTCTCAGGAAGGCGGCTGTCTCCACCCACCAGGCATACCGTCAGGTTCTGGGATGAGTTTGCCGTCACCTCGAAGTTATGTATCCTGCCATTGATGCTATCCGCTGCCTTGGAAAGCACGGCTATTATCTCCGGTCCCAAGAATTCTTTGGTCTCAGCCCCATCGATGATAAACCTGTACTCAGCCCGGCCCAGGAAAGGCGTCTCCCAGAAGGGCTTGAGAGTCCAGCTCACGCTTCCGGTGGATGGATCAAATCGCTTCTTTTCTCCCACGATCTTCCATGGCTGGTTGTGTCCGGATGCTCGCACCGATAACTCAATCCAGGGCACCTGAGGGGAACTCCAGTTCTGCAGCTCGAGGGTATAGGTCAGTGCATGGAGCGGATCCTTTTCATCCCAGGCCTGTATGACCCCTATTGCAGGCGTTACATTGCCTATTACCGTCACGTTGGGGACGTTGAAGACGCGATTTATATCTCCTCCGTTGCCGGGCCCCGAGGAATCCGCCTGGCTTGAAGGGGCTTCTTTCCTGAGGACTCTCATGTAACGATCGGCAAATCGGAAGTCGCTGCCCAGGATGGAGTGGTTGAATGCCAGAGATATGGTGTAGTTGTTTCCGATGTGCTTTTCATCAAAGGGAACCGAAGCCTGGTAGAGGTAGCTGTCCACCCCAATCTCTTTATCGACCAGATCCTGGCTGAAATTCTGATCCGGACCGTTCAGTCTCAACTTAAGAATGCCTCCGCCCTGGGTGTAGTTGATGGTGGCATGGATAAGCTGGTCTGCTCTGCCTCCCTCGGGCACATAGAGAGTCGGATCATACTCCAGAATGAGCTTGGGCTCCCATATGGCCTCTGGCTCTGTCCCCTCCAATGCCACCTGCATGATGTGGTCATTGAACAGGGAATAACTCTTGCCCCCCAATTGATAATCCAGAGAGAACATGTAACTGTTCCCGGCATGGGAAGCTTGGAAAGGCTCAGCATAATCATATTTGTACCGACCTGCCCCAATATCGGAGACGGTCATCTCTGCTTCCTTATCCTTATCCTCCCCTATCAGCTTCAGCATCATAGAGCCCTGCCCTCCGGGCGAGAAGACCTCGGCTCTGAATTGCTGGGATGCTCCCTTCTCCTCAGTGACAAACAGGACCGGAAGATAGCTCACGTCTCCAACGGCCTTCGGCTTTAGTTCATTGAATTGCTCCAGGACCACCTGCATATTTCCAGTGAAATCTATCTCCCCTCCTGCTTTTCTGGGGTTGGCATTACGCAGGCTGAAGCTGTAGTTTCCAATGTCCTCTGCTCCAAATTCCCCGGTCCAGGTGTACAGGTAACCGCTGCCACCGAGATAAATCCCCTTCATCTCCTCCATATTAGAGGTTCCATCCGGACCAAGGATGCGAATCTGCATCTCGTCCTGCCCCTGGGGAAAGTCCACTGTGGCCCTGACCGACTGATATTCCGGTGCATCTTTTGATACCAGCAAAACCGGTTCGAAGTCAACGGACATCAGCCTGGGCTGGCCTCCGCTGATCATTGGCCCGGAATAGACCTCCGACTCAAAGGTCTTGTCGGCAAATGCAGCTGTAAATCTGTAGCTTGCCTCCTCTCCATCTGCATCACTGCACTCTCTTCTAAACGGCTGGGCAGAGATATTGATCAGGGTCTCGCCGGCAGAGACCTTTGCCGATCCTCTCTCTACCCAGGCATGGCTGCAGGGATTATAGACCTCCAGATTGACTGTCGCATCTACACTGGTGCTGACAGGCACGGAATAGAGGAAGGTATCATTCCATCTGCCCCTCGTCGGAGAGACCTTTCCTGCTCCAAAATCGATGGCCACGGGCAGCACGGTGATCGTCCTTTCCGCCAGGGGATACTCGCCGGAGAGGGTATCATGGACATAGACCAGGCTCAGATTGTAGCTTTTGTCCGCATCATCTCGGTCAAAGGGC
>JAXDAR010000139.1:0-4901 GCA_034679645.1 Methanothrix sp.
CCCCTTTAGGTTCTGTCTTTGCATTATTTAGCCATTGTGCAGGGTGCAGGGTGCAGGGCAAAGGCTATTAGCACCAAGGATTATGCCTGCCACTGAGCATGGAAAGAGAATATTCCTCCCGCATCCCATATCAACCATTTTCCCTTCACTCCAGCTTTGCTCCCTGCGGCTCCCAGCCGGAGGCGATAGAACAGTTGGTCAGCGGCTTGCAGAAGAAAGAGAGGTTTCAGACACTGATAGGGGTCACGGGTTCGGGCAAGACCTATACCGTAGCCAATGTCATCCAACAGGTCCAGAAGCCCACCCTGGTGATCGCCCACAACAAGACCCTGGCGGAGCAGCTTTACAATGAGTTCAAAGAGTTCTTCCCGAATAACCGGGTGGAATATTTCATCTCCTATTATGACTACTATCAGCCGGAGTCGTACATCCCTTCCAAGGATCAGTACATAGAGAAGGACTCCCTTATCAATCCCAAGATAGAGCAGATGAGGCTGGCCACAACCGCTTCCCTTCTCTCCCGCCGGGATGTGATCGTGGTGGCCTCTGTTTCCTGCATCTACGGCCTGGGCAATCCTGAGAACTTCCAGAGGATGGGCTTTGAGCTGAAGGTGGGAGACAGGATCTCCAGAAAGGATATCCTGGGGAGGCTGGTGGACGTCCTCTACGAGCGCTCCGACCTGGACCTCTCCCCGGGACGCTTCCGGGTGAACGGAGATACCATCGATCTCATCCCCGGCTACTTCAACAATATCATCCGGATCGAACTCTTCGGAAACAAGGTGGAGAGGATATCCGAGGTCGACAGGATCACTGGCAAGAGGATCGAGGATATGAGCTACTTTTTCATCTATCCGGCCAGGCATTATGTGATACCGGAGGATGAGCTGAAATCGGCTATCGAATCCATAAAAACGGAGCTGGAGGAGAGGCTGCCCCAACTGGGAATGATCGAGGCACACCGTCTCCGCCAGCGGACAATGCATGACATGGAGATGATAGAAGAGACCGGCAGCTGCAAGGGAATTGAGAACTACTCCCGCCACTTCGACCGCCGTCAGCCGGGTGAACCTCCATACTGTTTGATCGACTATTTTCCCGACGACTTTCTGCTCATAATCGACGAGAGCCATCAGACCCTCCCCCAGCTCCGGGCGATGAACAGAGGCGACCGGTCCCGCAAGATGAACCTGGTGGATTACGGCTTCCGGCTGCCCAGCAGCTATGACAACCGACCGCTTGATTTTGGGGAGTTCGAGCGGTTCATGAGGAATGTGATATTCGTCTCCGCCACCCCGGGAGATTATGAAATCGAGCATTCCGGTTCCCTGGTGGAGCAGATCATCCGCCCCACCGGCCTCCTTGACCCGGAGGTGGAGATCCGGCCAGTCGACGGGCAGGTGAAGGATGTGATGGATCAGATTGCCAGGGTGGTCTCTAGGGGAGATCGAGCACTGGTTACCACCCTCACCAAGAGGCTGGCAGAGGAATTGACCGATTATCTGGGCCAGAATGATATTCGGGCCCGCTATCTGCATTCAGAGATTCAGCCCCTGGAGAGGACGGAGATCATTCGAGAACTGAGGCTGGGCAAATTCGATGTCCTGGTGGGAATCAACCTCCTCCGGGAGGGGCTGGACATCCCCGAGGTGGGCTTCATTGGAATCCTGGATGCAGACAAAGAGGGTTTCCTCCGGGATGAGAAGAGCCTGATCCAGACCATCGGCCGGGCCTCAAGGAACGCCAGCTCGCGGGTGATCCTCTATGCCGACCGGATGACCGGCTCCATAAAGAAGGCTGTCCAGACCACGGAGAGGCGCAGGGCGCTGCAGAAGGCCTACAACCAAAAGCACGGCATCATCCCTCAGACCATCAAAAAACCCATCCGGGAAAAGGTGGTGGAGATCACCGACACCCGGCATATTCCTAAATCGGATATTCCGAATGCGATCATCGAGCTGGAGGCGGAGATGATGGCGGCGGCGGAACGGCTGGAGTTCGAGAGGGCCATTCAGCTTCGGGATACCGTTCGCAGGCTGGAGAGGGAGTTGAAGGTGTCTTGAGTCGAGAGTTGCTGTCCCCAGATCATTTTAGAAACGAAAATTTCCAGGGGCAGCAGTGCCCGGTGGCCAAATGAGCGAAAGCCTGCCGGATCCAGTGGAAGGGGACCTGGATAGCAGCAGTGGCCAAAATGGTATGACCAGAGGGGTTTCTTTGCTGATCGGAGAGCCGAAAAAGGCCCTCTTGAAGCTATCCGGTCCCATGATCCTGGCCATGCTGATCCTTGCTGCCTACAACCTGGTGAACGCCATCTGGGTGGCAGGGCTGGGATCGGATGCCCTGGCCGCAGTTGGATTTGCCAGCCCCATATTCATGGTGATGGTGGGTCTGAGCAACGGCCTGGGTGCAGGAGTCTCCTCCTCCATCTCCCGTCGCATCGGGGCACAGGACAAAAGGGGTGCGGACAACACCACCATGCATGCCCTCCTGCTGGTTTTAATCGTCTCAGTGATATTGACCACGGGCCTTCTCCTCGCTTTAGAGCCCCTCCTTATGGCAATGGGAGCAGGGGCATCTCTGGGCATGGCCATGGAGTACGGCAATATCGTCTTTTCCGGAGCCATATTCCTGGTCTTCAACAACATCGCTTATGCCATCCTTAGAGGGGAGGGGGACACCAGACGCACCATGTACGCCATGGGAGCGGGATCGCTGATCAATGCCATACTCGACCCCATTCTGATCTACTGGGCGGGGATGGGAATCGCAGGAGCGGCATGGGGCACCGTCATCTCCCTTATGATAGTGTCCGGGGTCCAGATCTACTGGCTGATCATCAAAAGGGATACCTATGTCTCCCTATCCAGGAATGCTTTCGTTCCCAGCCGGAAGGTTATGAAAGACATCCTCAGGGTGGGTATTCCGGCGAGCATCGAGTTTCTCCTTTACTCCGTGGATGCCATCATCATCAACAGCATGCTGGTCCGGGTTTCGGGGACGGACGCAGTAGCCGTTTATACTGCTGGCTGGCGGGTGATAATGATGGCCGTCATCCCACTGATCGCCATTGCCACCGCAGAGATATCGGTGGCAGGAGCGGCAATCGGTGCCAGAAAATACGGAAATCTGCCGGTAGTTCACAACTATTCCACAAAGCTTGGCTTTGCCATTGGGACGGTAACCGCCCTGATAACCGGCATATTCGCCCCTCAGATAACCATGTTTTTCACCTATACCCCCGAAAGCGCTCATCTTGCCGGAACGATGGTGGTATTCATGCATGTCATGTGCCTGTTCTACCCATTCATGTCCCCGGGAATAATGTCCGCCAGCCTCTTTCAGGGGGCGGGAAAGGGGCTCACCTCCCTCTTGCTCAATGTTTTGAGAGATGTGGTTCTCATAACCGGAGCGGCTTTCATCCTGGGAATGGTCTTGGGCTTTGGTCAGGAGGGAATTTGGTGGGGAATTGTGTTTGGAAACATCGCCGGCAGCCTGTTAAGCTATTTATGGGCCCGGCTATATATAAGCCGACTGATAAAGGTTAAAGGAACGGCATAAGAAAGCATCTTTTTTTGAGGTATGCTGATTTGAGGAGATGAGAGAGAATTATTTATATGAGCGGGCATATCTGCCTATATGGCCGGCAGGAGACGGGAGCGTCTTTACACCTTATTGCTTGCAGTCGCCGCCCTGTTCGTATTATGGTTTGTCCTCTCCCGTCTCAGGATCATTGTGGTGACCTTTCTTCCCTGGTGGATGCTCGCTCTTCTGCTCCTCCTCGCAGCGGTGGTGCTCTTCCTGGCGGTCGATCAGTTGATGGATCGACGTTAGAAAGCCTGCATTCGGCGCAAGATAGGCAGATGATTGAAAGCAGATTATCGACAGTGGGGAGAGGAGGGATTGGATATGAAGAGCGATCGATATGATGCCGCTTTTCTCAAGGAGAATATGATGGGGCCCAACTCAATGAAGATCCTGGAGGAAATGGCCGATTCATTGAACCTGGAAAGGGGAATGAGGGTGCTTGATCTGGGTTGTGGAAAGGGGCTGACATCGATATTTCTGGCAGAAGAGTACGATGTCTGCGTCTATGCCACCGACCTGTGGATCGATGCCACAGAAAATTACCGCCGAATTCAGGAGTTCGGGCTGGAGGACAGGATAACACCAATACATGCAGAAGCTCATGATCTGCCGTTTGCCCGGGAGTACTTCGATATGGCAATATGCGTTGATGCCTATCACTACTTCGGGATTGAGGAGGACTATCTGGACAGGCATCTTACTCCCCTGGTGAAAGTGGGCGGAGAGATCGCCGTTGCCGTCCCCGGATTGAAGGAGGAGTTTCCTGGCCCCGTCCCGGCAGAGCTCCTGCCCTATTGGGAGGAGAATATGAATCTTCATTCCTGCCAGTGGTGGCAGAACCTGTGGAGAAGGTCTGATTCCGTTCGGATAAAAGGATGCAGAGAATTGGGATGCCATGATGAGGCCTGGAGGGATTGGCTCGCCTGCGATAACGAATATGCTCGAAGGGATATCAAGATGATGGAGCCGAGGGAGGCAATTACTTTAATTTCGTCTCAATTATAGGCGTTAGGATTTAGGGTAATCTGGGGAGCCGACTTCTGCCGGATTGGCGGCCCGATTTTTTCCCCCGCCCCTTGCTATGCAAGAGCGGGCCTCAGCTCTCCACCCAGAACTCCTGCGGCCACAGTCCCTCTTCCTGGCGGACCTCGGTTTGCACATCTTGAAGGCGGCTGGAGATCATCTCTTCCACCTCCTCCAATTCGATCCTGAATACCTCCGCCAGGATCTCCTTTGCCGCCTCCAGCTCCATGGCCTCAAGATCTATATGAACCGCTCTCTTATGTCGTCCGGTTCGCTGCTCGAAGACTCCTGCC
>JAXDAR010000140.1:0-11880 GCA_034679645.1 Methanothrix sp.
GGGCTCTATCCGGATGTCGAGGTCCTTCATGGCACTTCTTTTCCCAGGGAATATGCCGACTATGACAGCGCTCTGTTCTATCTCAAGAGCACTCTTTGCATCTTCGATGATACTCTCGATGAAATGCTGCACAAATACATCGAAGATCATTGGAAAAGTGGAGATAGCAGATTGTTCATGGAAGATAGGACAACATACGTGAAGCTATCATGGAGGCCAAAAGACCTGGATCTGGAGGTGCAGCCAAAAAGGCTTTACCGATAGACATGGGCAAGACCACCTTCAGAGGATCTAGCGAAAATGAACGCCAACAAGTTTGAGAACTGCATAAAAAAAGGGAATGAGGAATCGAGCCTGATTGAGAGGCTCCCGGTCGCTTTAAGCAGGATGCAGCCCAAAGAGAGTCTCATAAGAGAGTATGCCGTGAATGGGATCTGCGACATAGCCCTGGTACTTTTTGTTATAGGGCTGCACATAGTCGTTCCAGTATAGAGCTATGGCCGGAAGCTCCCTGGCATAATACTCCTGCACCGATCTGGCCAGCCGGGCGGTCTCCTCATCGCTGGAGGAGGCTAAAAGACCGTCGACCAGCTCAATGAACTCCGGATCGTCTACCATCGGCCAGCCGTTGCTCCTGGTGTCCATGTAGCCGGTGGCATATCCGGCTTCCATCATCATTCCCCAGGGGGTAGTGCGGCTGATGAACATCTCATGCTCTTTTGCGTCCACCGCTTCCCAGAATCCGCTGCTGTCAGTGACCTTGATCCGGGCATCCAGGCCCACGGAGTTCATATACTTCTTGAGCATCTCCCCCAATCGCACATTTTCGCTGTCGGACCTCACCAGGATCTCAGGCTGGAACTTTCCCCCATCGGCCAGTTCACGCAGGCCGTCTCCGTCCGTATCCACCATTCTGGTCTGGTTTAAGAGGTCCATTGCCTGAGTGGAATTGAGGGAGAGATCTCTGGTCTCGAGGTAGTTCAGGCTCCCGTCGGGGATGAAGCCTGCGGTGGGCGTCCGGCCGTAGCCAGCGGTGAAGAGAGTCACTAGCTCCTCATAGTCGATCGCGTAGCCCAATGCCTCCCGGAAGCGGACATCATCATAGGGCTCTTTATCCTGATTCATCCAGAGCGCTGCAGGGACTCCAGTGTTCTCGATCAGTATATAGCCCAATTCTTCGCTCTCAATTATCTGAGGAACATTGTAGTAGCTGATGCCTCCCGAATAGATGTAAATGGCATCAATCTCGCCCTTGAGAAGGGCCATCATCATGGCGTCCTCGTTCTTGAACATGCGAATGTCTATCTCCTTTATCGCCGGCAAGCCCTCGTAGTAGTCATCATAGGCCCGGAATCGGAGCAGCCCTGCTGCTTTATCGAAGTCCACAAATCTGTAGGGTCCGCAGCCGATGGCGCTCTTTGGTTCATTGAACTTCTTGGGGTCGGCTACATTCTCGAATATATGCTTGGGAACTGTGCGCAGCATGAGCAGGTTGGTCAGGAAATTTCCGTCAGGCGAGTCCAGGTCTATTACCAGCGTCTGGTTGTCTGGCGCCTGCACCGATTCGATGATGTTCCAGTTCGAGCCGCCGAGCTTCTCCGGCAGATACTCCAAAGAGAACTTGACATCCTCAGCCGTCACAGGTACGCCATCATGCCAGGTGGCGTTATTCACCAGATGAAATGTCCAGACCTCTGCATCATCAGTCTCCCAGCTCTCCGCCAGAGCAGGGACGAAATTGCCCGATTGGTCGACCTTTATCAGCGATTTGGTCAGGAGGGTCTCCAGATAGGTGGTGAAGGTGTTGTCATTGATATTGATATCCTCCACCTGATTGGTGCTGCCAATAACAAGCTTCTCTATGGCGTAGCTGTCCGATCCTTCCTCACCCTGAGCCAAAGGCAATACCGATAGCATTAGGCAAAGGATGAGCGATAGATTTGAGAGCAAATGCATATTTGTTTTCATAATATCCCTCCTTTGTTTGTGATGCTTAATGAGAGTAGGTGATATAAATGTATTATCAATTATGCTTATATTTTCTGACAACACAAACTTATCAATACTCCAGCAAATATCTTATACTAGAACAGTATAATATTATATCATGCGAAAAAGAAATGAACACATCAAGACTAGCAGATCAGTCTGCTCAGAGATAAGGTATTTTGACGACGATCAGAATCCCGTCAGCAGAGATAAAGCCACCTGGGCAGTCTTCCGGGAGACAGACGAGAACGGAAACCTCCTATTCGAAGCGCAAGGATTCATAGATTAATCATATCACTAGAAGAACTGCCTGTCGGCACTCGATCTGGGATCCAGCCTCTCTCTTATCCCGTCGCCGAGCAGATGAAAAGCAAGAACTGTCACCGTTATGGCGATTCCGGGAAAGATCATCATCATTGGATGGGATCTGAGAAAAGGCCGGGCATCGTTCATCATCGATCCCCACTCCGGTGTGGGTGGCTGGACCCCCAGCCCAAGAAAGCTCAGGGAAGCAGCGCCTAAAATGGCATATCCCACGCTCAGCGTGGCCATGACCAGCAGGGATGGAAGGATATTGGGCATGATGTGGCGGCTCATAATATAGATATCCGAGGCACCCAGACTCCTGGCTGACTCCAAGAACTCTTTTCCCTGGAGCGATAGCACTTCGCTTCGTACCAGCCTGGCATAGCCTGTCCATTCCACCAGGATCAAAGAGAGCATCAGATTGGCCAGACCCGATCCCAGGAAGCCTATCACTGCCAGGGCGAGGAAGATGCTCGGGAAGGAGAGAAAAGCATCAACAACTCTCATGACTGCCTCCTCCAGAAATCCACCATAGTACCCCGCTGCCCCTCCCAGTATCATGCCGATCAAAGCGGAAAAAAATACTGTTGTCAGTCCGATGAAAAGAGATATCCTAATTCCGAAGAGAACGCGGCTGAATATGCAGCGACCCAGATGATCGGTGCCAAATGGATACTCTCCTCCAGGGTCCTTCAGCCGAAGCTGAGGCTCGGCCTTTTCCGGATCGTGCGGCATAATCCATCCTGCGCCAATTGCCAGCAGGAATAGAGCGGCAATGGTCAGAAGGGCGAACTTGAGTCCGAGATCAGCTCTGTGTTTCATGGGCCATCCTCGGGTTCAAATAGTAGTAACAGATGTCTGTGAAGAGATTCATGACCAGTATAAGCAGAGCTAAAAAGAGCATGCAGCCCAGTATCACTGGATAGTCCCGGCTGTAGATGGAACGGGTCATGAGGTTGCCGATGCCCGGCCAGGCAAAGACCGTCTCCACTACTGCAGAGCCATTGAGCAGATAGGTGAAGTTCAGACTGACGAGGGTGATCACAGGCAAGAGGGCATTTCTCAGGGCATGCTTGAGCACCACCGATCTCTCCGACAGGCCGCGGGCCCTGGCCGCTACAATATAGTCCTGCTCCAAGGACTCCAGCATGCTGGTTCGTATCATCCTGCTGGTGACAGCGGCAGAGGATATGCCTAAAGTGACTGCCGGAAGGACAAGATGCTCTAAATCACCTCCCAGTCCGTATCCTGCCACGGGGAGAATGTCCAGATGGAGAGCGAAGAGAATTATGAGAAGATAAGCCAGCCAGAAGTTGGGAACAGACACTCCCAGAAGAGATACAGCCATGCCCAATCCATCGATAAATGATCCCCGCCTGACAGCAGAGAGAATTCCCAGTGGAATCGATATGATTAGAGATATTATCAGACTGATTAAAGCCAGTCGCAAGGTGGGCCGAAAGCTATCCAGCACGGCATCAGAGACCCTACCGCCTGATACGTAAGAGTATCCAAGATCTCCTTGTGCGACCCGGGAGAGCCACCTCAAGTACAATACGGGAGCAGGATCATCAAATCCTGCCCTCTGCCTGAACTCCTCCACCACCTTTGGATCAGGCGGCCCCTGGGGTCCAGTGAGGATGATCTCAGCCGGATCTCCGGGTGACAGATAAAACAATGAGAAGGAAATCAATGAGACCAGCAACAGAACGGGCAGCAACAAAAGAATTCTCTTAACGAGATACTTCAGCATTCCTCTCCATCCCTTGCCATCACTTCAATTGATCTCATCTCAAAATGATCTTCAATATTTTTCGCCCTTCACCAGGAAGACCGCATCCGCATTGGTCAGCCGATAGGAGAGGCTGGTATGCCTTTTGTAGAAGCTATTGACCTCTTGCAGCCTATCAACGGAGACATTCTTCAGCCCTGCAGCCTCAAACAGCTTGAGGCATCTGTCTGGCTTTGACGCCTCGTAGAGAGGCAGATGTTTTTCTATTGGCTGGTAGAACTTTCGGAAAGGCACCGGGTTTTGATCTTCGGAGAAGCTGTTCAGGCGGCCAGAGACCCATCTTGCCAGCTTCTTTTTGACGGATGGATCATGCCAGTTTCCATCAATGGCAAGGATCATTCCTCCCGGCCTCAGAATTCGCATCCATTCCTTTATAGCCCTATGAGGATCGGGCAGTGTCCAGAGGAGGTGCCTGCTTGTCACCAGATCAAAGGAGGTGGACTTAAAGGGAAGAGACTCGGCATCTCCCTGACATAGATCGAGATCTATCTTCCGCTGATATGAGGTTTGACTTGCGCAAGAGAGCATGCCGCGAGAGAGGTCCGTGGAGATCACCTTAATCCCCATATCATATAGAACGAAGGAGAGAAATCCCGTTCCTGCCCCTACATCCAGCGTGTTCTGGACATTCAGGCCAGAGATGAATTGTGCCAGGCATCTCTTCCATACCTCTCTCTCCTCATCCCTGCTGGCGGTAACTCCGCGGGCATAGCTGTTGCTGCGCAGGTCCCAGTAATCCTCTATCACCTCTTTGGGATGGCGGCCCCCTCGAGATGAGGGGACCGAATCCAAGGCTACCCGGTCCTCCTTTGATTGCAGATTCAGTCCTCCAGAGAAAGCTCTGGTGTCAGGAAATTGATCTCGCTGGAGGGATACATCACAAAGCCTTCCACCTTCTCGCTCTGGCCCACCAGGACATTCAGATAGAAGAGCGTTATCTCCGGCAAGTCCTCATACGCCTGCTTTTGGACCTGTTTGTAGTAGTCCATCCTTTCCTCCTGGTCAAAGGTGGTCCGGGCCTTATTCAGCCAATCGTCTACATCCGGATTGGTGTATCCTGTCTGCTTGGCGTATGATCCAGCTGAACCGAAGTGCATAGCGAGGGCATAGTCCGGATCTCCAGTCGTTCCCGTATTAAAGGATCCCAGGGCCAGATCGTAATTTCCGTCGGTCATATCGGTGCTGAAGGCACCGGACTCAACCACCTCTACACTGGTCTTGATGCCGATCTTCTCCAGCTGAGCCGCCACGACCTCAGCCGAGGGCTTGTTCTCTGAACGGGAGGTGTAGGTCTTTATGCTGAACTCAAGCGGCTTGTTCTGGAAGTCCAGCCATTTGTCACCATCGGTGTCAGTTATACCGGCCTGGGCGAGAAGCTCCAGGGCCTTATCAGTGTCAAACTCATTAGCTTGAATATCTTCATTGGCTGACCAGGGATTCTCCGAGGAGAATATGCCAATCGCAGGAACGCCTCCAATGCCCTCTAAAGCAGCGTCTACGATCTCCTGGCGGTCGATGGCATGGCTTATGGCCTGTCGAACCAGGGGATTGTCCAGAGGCGCTTTTTTCGTATTCAGATAGAGAATATTATCTCGCAGGGTCACAGAACTGAGAACTTCAATGCCCTGTTTATTCTCCAGATTCTTGTACTCTGTCTGCGGAATGCCAAGAGCAATGTCCACATCTCCTCCCTCCAGCTGCATGGCCCTGGTCATGGGATCGGTGACGAAGTAGAGGATAGCACCATCGAGCTTTGGCTTTTCGCCCCAGTAGTCATCGTTTCTTGTGACCTCCAGGCTCACATCCTTCTCAAATGATACGAATTTGAAGGGGCCTGTCCCCACCGGCGTGCTGTTAAGGTCCGCATCCGGACTGACTATGGATAAAATAGGATCGACGAGACTTGAGATTGTTGGCGAATGAGCCTCATTGGTCTTTATGGTGACCGTCAGGTCGTCAACTGCTTTTACCGACTCAATGAAATCGTACTCCCCATGACGGGAGTTGGAGGGGTCCATCACCCTCTCCAGGGAGTAGACCACAGCATCGGCATCAAGAGGTGTGCCGTCATGGAATAGCACCCCCTCCCTCAGATGGATGCTGTACTCTGTGTCGCTCACCTGATCGTAGCCCGTGGCCAGGGTAGGAACGAGATTCATATCCTGGTCCAGAGAATAGAGGGTCTCATATATTCCTGCCTCATGCATGTACCATCCCGTATATTTATAGGCCGGGTCGAGGTTTGCGTCAGGCCCGAATATCAGGTCCCCTTTGAGGATCTTGCCAGACGAGTCCGACTGAGCAAGAGCGGGAGATGACAGTAGCAACAATATAGAAATTATTGTCAGTTTTTCTAATAAGCCTTTCAATTGTCCCATTTTAAATACACCAGTGTTATGTTTGAATACTTGATAATAAGCTTTTCCATCTGAAAAATCAGACTTATCGCAACACTTATCTACAATTAGTAATATCAAAGACGAAATTATGGCAGGCTCTAAGGCTCTTGGTAGCGAGGGATTTTCATAAGAAAAAAGAGCATGATTTGCTGGTTGCTGGCGAGCGTAGTGCTGGCTTCTCATCCAATTGCTGCGGCTGATTTTGTCCTAGAGATCTATGGCAACGCCAATATGGATGAGTATCTTGATGATGAGGACGTACAGTATCTTAAGGAAATAATAGCCGGCGAAAATGAAGCTACTCAGCTTTCCGATGCTAACTTTGATGGCGCGATCAACGAAGAGGACACAGAGCAGCTTCAAGCGATACTTGACGACAGGGAGGAGAAGATCACATATATCGACATCTTGGGCGAGAACGAGACACTGAACAAGCCTATTCCTGAGGACGAGAGGCCGACAGCATTCTTCGAGTACTCCTCCGAGCCCTACAACTGCTATGCCTCTGGAAGCAACCTGGGCCAGGTCCTGAACCTTGCCGGAGGTAGAAACATCATTGATGCAGCGGTGGGCCCAGAGGATCCCCAGTACAAGGGCATTGTCACTGTTGATCCGGAATTAATTGTTAAAGAGAATCCAGACTATATCTTTGAGGCAGTGGCAAGCTGGGGCGATGGTGGATATGAGACAGACGACCTTACCAAGATGGTCGCCTCAAAAGAGCAGGTCCTGAACAGAACTGAGCTGGCCAATGTAAATGCCGTGAAGAACGATCGGGTATACTGCCTGGACTACTTCGTCTTGATCGGATCGGGAAACAACATCATAGGCACAGCCTACCTGGCCAAGCTCTTCTATCCCGACCTCTTTGAGGACATCGATCCCGTGGCCATACACCAGGAGTATGTAGATCGGTTCTGCCACCTGGACTATGATGTCAGAAACCATGGCGCATTCGTCTATCCTGGATTTGAGGACTGGCAGGTAAGATGAAAGAGAGGATCACAAGGCACTGGGATGGGCGGGCAAAGGCATACGACAAGAATGTCAGGCAGGTCATATACTCTAATAGAGAGAGGCGCATATGGCAGGAGATCTTCAGCGGTGCCATGGGCAGCGCCCCTCTTCGGGTTCTGGATGTGGGCACCGGCCCCGGGATTGTGGCCAATCTGCTCTCTGGCCTCGGGCATAATGTAACGGGAATTGATGCCTCAGCAGGAATGCTGAAGAAGGCCCAGTTGAACTCAGACGCGCTGCATAACCAAATGCATCCGATCCTGGGGGATGGCGAGAGTCTGCCCTTTAGAGATGGATCCTTTGATGCTGTGGTCAATAGATATGTTCTCTGGACACTTCCCCAGCCGGAAAAGGCGCTGGCGGAATGGCAGAGGGTCCTGAAGCCGGGAGGACGGCTGGTGATAGTCGATGGAACCTGGTTTGATAAAGATGGCAAAAGACTCTCTAAACGGCTATGGCAGAAGCTCTCCCTGATCCTCATAATGCTCACAGAGAGAAGGTTGCCCTGCTATAAGGAGATGGATAAAAATATAAAGAATGCCCTCTGGTCAAGCAACATGAAGAGGCCAGACGCCGATGTGAAAATGCTGCTCGGCCTGGGCTTCAGGGATGTCAGGGTGGCAGATGACCTCAACAGAAAGCTGCTGACTACCCTCAACTATCTCAAGCACGGACACGGTGGCAGGCAATTTCTGGTTGCAGGTGTTAAGTGAGAGTATTACCTAATTTTTTTGCCAGTAATCTGTTTGTGGCAACCCGCAGCTATGCCGATAAGATGAGGCGCTTCAGCCCTAATGCACGAAAGTATCTGCTCTTCGTCTTTCTCACCACTCTGAATGCGGGGATCTATGGCGTTATTTTCAATCTCTACATCCTGAGACTGGGGTTCGAGGAGGATTTTTTAGGGCTGATACTATCCGCCGCCACCATCTCCACCGGGCTTTTCGCCATACCTGCCGCACTTGTATGCGACCGCCTGGGCCGGAAGAGGACATTGCTGCTCTCATCGGTCCTAAGCGCCGTATCACTCTTCTTTCTCTATAATACCACAACTCCGGCGCTATTGGTGTTATTCAGCCTGGCATCGGGAATGGCAGCCGCCCTGAGCCTGGTGACGGGATCTACCTTCCTCCTGGAGAACTCCACTGCAGAGGAGAGGATGTATCTCTTCTCCATGTCCTCGCTCATCTACACCTTTTCCCTCCTCTCGGGAAATATGCTGGGTGGATTCTTCCCCAATTTAGTGACCGATTTAATCCCTGTTGAGCCAGGCAGTGCTTTGCCTTATCGCTTAACCCTTTATATCTCCTTGATTGCCACTGTGGCATCGCTGCTGCCGCTGGCATACGTCGCCGAGAATAGCTCTATGGAGCATAATGGCATGAGAGGCCAGCTTCATGTCTATCGATCCATATTCAAATCCAGGGTGGTCAGGCAAATGACCCTATTTTATTGCATGTATGGTATAGGATGGGGCACCTCCCTGCCCTATTTCAATGTATACTTCGATACGGTTCTCGGTGCCAGTGCCGACCAGATCGGCATCTTCTTCTCCCTCTCCCAGGTCTTCATGATCATCGGATACTTCCTGGTCCCAATTCTCAGCGAGAGAATAGGAAAGGTCAGGCTGGTCTCCACCGTGCAGATTCTCTCGATACCATTCCTCCTCCTGTTCGTCCTCACCAACAACCTGCTCCTCGCTGCGGTCGGATTTGTCATGAGATACATGCTCATGAACATGGCCAATCCCATCCTGAACAGTTTCAAGCTGGAGATTGTTGGGCCCCAGGAGCGCTCGATGATTAACAGCATAATGTGGATGGCCTGCTATACATTCGTCGGTGTTGGAAACTATGCCGGAGGCCTCATGATGGCCTCAGGCAGCAGTCGCATGCCTTTTATTACCACAAGCGCAATCTATGCAGTAACCGCCTTATTATATTATATATATTTTAATAGGCTAGAAGTGACGATGCGGTAAAGGAAGAAAAGCTCCAATTCATTCTAATCACAGGCAGCCGGCGCTTCCGCCGGCCATCCCCAGTCCTAATCCTAACTCATCCTCTTCAGTATCATCTCCTGAGAAAGGGTGTTTGCCTCCTCGATAGTGGCATTTTCAACCGGCGTGATGCTGCCGAAAGCGTCCATCAATAGCACCTTTCCCTCCTTTCTCCTGGCGACGAGGATTCCCTTAGCCATCACCTGGCGATCGCTTCCTTCATCGCCCAACAGATATACAGTGAACTCGCACATTTATGACTCCTCTAGCATGAGCTTCTCTATTCTGACGATATCCTCAAGGGAGCGGGCCTCTGGGGCATAGTCGAGAAGCAAGACGCCTTTCTTATCCGCCTCCACCACCCTTCTGTCATAGCCCACAGACATTATCTGCTGGGCATTTCCATCCAGCACTCTATTCGCCGCCTGAAGATCCTCGTCTGACTCCACCTTGTTCACCACCACGATCTGCCGCTTGACGCCGAGGTCCCCAGCCAGCTTCAGGCCGTGCTTTGCTACCTCTAGGGACTTTGGTGTGGGCTCGGTGATGACGAAGGAGAGATCAAACTCTGCTGCCAGTCCCCGGCCAAAGATCTCAACGCCTGCCTGAGAGTCCACAAAGATGAAGTCGTGATCCTCCGGCCCGGCTGCGAGGTAGTTGACCAGCAGCTTGACTAGAGATATGGGCGCGCAGAGGCATCCTGCGCCTCCGAAAGGTATTGTCCCCATCACTATCAGCTTCACCCCGTCTGCCGCCTGGAGGATGAACTCATCAAGGTCCTCCTCGGTGCACTCCGTCCCATGTTCATCATGCTCTTCCATCTCCGAGCCGAGAACCTCCCGGAGGTGGGAGCTGTCCTTTGCCAGGGAGACAATATCCTGGAGGGGAATGCCAAGGGACATGGCCAGATTCATGCTCGGATCGCAGTCCATGACCAGCACCTTATAGCCATCCCGAGACAGCAGCCTGGCCAGGCTGGAGAGGATGGTGGTCTTACCAACGCCCCCTTTTCCAGAGAATATGATCCGTTTCATCTTGACTCCAGGACGAGGGTGCTGACAAATACAGTCTCATCGAACTCCTCATTCACCCTCTTTGTCTTGTCCGCGTGCCTGGCCAGGAACATGCATTCACCATCCACATTGATAGGGATTCTTGCCACGCCATTCTCATCCGTTTTGGCTGATGCAATCTCCTTTCCTTCTTTTTTGGAGACGGCCTTGACCTCTGCAGATGCTAATGGCTTCTCCTCGTAAAGGACGGAAAGCTCAGCCACCTCTCCAGAGCGGCAGAAGGGCTCCTTTGGCACTATCTCCAGAATTCCGTGCATTGGACGCCCGGTGTAGTCGCTGCCATCGCCCTTAGTGATTATCGTCTTTGCCATCTGGTTGTAGGCTCCGGCATAGATCACATCCTTGAACTGGAATTTTGGACCCTGATTGTAGCCATCCTTGGTCTGCGACCAGACGGTGGTGCCCATGTCCACAAAAGCGGTGTAGTGGCCGGCATTTTTTGCCTTGAACTTCATTGTATGGCGATCAACGCCCGCAGACAGAACTGTCTCTCCGGGGCCGCCGTCAGGAAGAAAAACTGATGGCGAAAACCTGCTGATATCGGCCGCTCCATCCTGGCGCATATTGTGGCCGTAGACAAGGGACAGCTCCACATCATCATTCTCGATCTTCGATCTCTCCAGCCAGATCTCATGGCCCTGAATCATCAATGACAGATTTCGTTCCTGCATATGCTTCATTCCTCGTATGGATAGGATTGGTTATGTTGTTGCTGTTAGTTTATTAATAAGTTTTCGCTTATCAATAATATTTAGTAATAATTTATTAAATTACAGAGTAAAATAGTGTTACTTCAAATGTTGAATTGCTTTACAATCAGAAGACCGCGGGTATCATTTGCACCCCTGACATCATAAATTATGGCCATAAAAGAGCGACCCTCACTCATGCAGGTACTTCTCTTCTATTTTTTCTGGCTTTTACTCGAATGGAATAGACATTATCCCGCCAATACCATCAATACGATCAAGACCATCAGCCTGACCAGCACGCTGATCCCCGTGGATATCACCACCAACGACAATCCCAACCTCATCCCGAAGACGGAGGTGTAGTTGGGCATGAGCGAGCGGATGGAGTAGAAGGGAAGCATGAACATGCTGCCCAGCATCAGGACGATCAGTGCCTTTATCTCGCTTATGCTGCCGTTGCTGATCATCGGCCCCAAAAGGCTGATGCCCGCCTTGGGACTGGCCACATAGATGGTGAGAGGGAATTTGGTCTCCGGCGGCACTCCGAAGATATGGGCGATGGGAAGGGCATTGACCGACTGGAGGACTCCTCGCTCGCTCAGATACAAAACGA
>JAXDAR010000141.1:0-2853 GCA_034679645.1 Methanothrix sp.
GTCCGCGGATTTGGTCTCTCACTTTCCTGCTGCCTGCTCGGAGTATCTGGCCAAAATTCCCGTGGCCTGCATAGATATCGCTCCCTGTCCGACCACCATGTTATCTGATGTGGTACTGCCTGGAGTGATCGATGCTATGGAGTGCGATGGCACCTTCTACCGTCTGGACGACGTGCCGATATACTTCCAGCCGTTCACCAGCTCGCCCTTCCCGTTCACGGAGAGCAATGTCGATACCATGAACCAGATATTCGAGCGGGTGAAAAAGATAAAGGGGAAGTGATCATAGCAATTGTTAAATAACCTGATGGCATATTAGAAAAACGGAGGTGAAGGCAACATGTGTACTGTTGGTGGCGGACCGGACCTGGGAGAGGTTGAGACTCTGGTGGCCAAGGATTACGAGTGCCTGGACTGCAAGAACAAGTTCCAGGGCATGGGAAGAAGGCCCATGTGTCCTTCCTGCAAATCAAGGAATGTAAAGGCAGTCTAAAATGGAATCCAGATCCATCTAAAAATCCATCTAAATCCATAGAGTGGACATTGGATTCATTCACCCGTCATGCATATACCTTTGAAAGAGGATGAGATCGCCTACATCGAGGGCGAGAGTGGCACCATAGCCCTGGCCAAGGCCAAAGGGCGCTTTTTTTATCTGGAGACCGAGGAACGGGAGATCATTCTGTTCACCGAGCCGGAGGATTTGATGGTGGCCTCATCATTTGGCCAAGGGGAGAATATAAAGCGGGGTCTGCACTGCACCCTGTTTCAGCTCCGGGAGTTGGGGGCCCCCCTAATCGTCCTCCCCAAGGGCCATCCTGCCTCCCCCCGGCTGAAGACGGTGGTCTCCATTGGTCCCTTAACCCGTTTGAGCTGCCGGATCCTGCCCGGAACCCATCCCGAGCAAGATGTGCTCTGCGGATCAGAGGAGTTCCACGGCCTGGAGATCACCGCCGAGCCGGGGGGTGCCCAGATCCGGGGCTGGCCGGCGGAAGGGCGGGGGGCAGCAGTGAGGGTGGAAAGGTTCTAGTCCGATGAATTGCATAGGCTGAAAGCATTGGATAAAGGCAAAGGAATCAGAGGCGAATTGGAGATGGCAGAGATAAGGGAAGACAGCCTGGTCAGGTATGTGGGAACGGGCACCATTGGAACGGTGAAGGTGCTGAAGACCGAGGATGACGGGACCGTCTGGGCCTATCTGGACAGCACTGGGCTATACTACCGGCTGGATACACTGGAGCTGATCGAGAAGCCTCCGGAGAGAAAGGAGCTTGAGGGCATGTCTTTAGAGCAGATCCAGGAGAGGTTCAAGCAGACGCAAGAGATGATGGATGCTGCCAAGATGCAGGACGAGAACCTGGAGACGGGTGGATAAGCAAGCGTTTTAGCAGATGAATAAGTCCCGGGCGGAAGGATCGGCGAAAAGGCGAAAAAGTTGAAAAGCCGAAAAGCACCGATCCCATCTGCCTGGAACAGGCTGCCTTTTTGGCTATATTATATGTGGCATGTCCAGAATACTTGAGGCAATTGCGAAGCTAAATGCAATTATAGAGGGCAGAGTCTGCTTTTCTCGAAGGGAAGACCTCCAGGAAATTCTCGATCTCCTTAAGGATGAGCTGGCATCCTCTGAAGGCTTCCGTATTGAGCAGAAAACTGCCCCATCCAGCAAAAAAATCGGAGTAGTGGTGCACGGCCCGGAGATCATAGACTCCGGCCATGCTCTGCAGTTGATCGATCACCTGAAGAAGATAGGAAGGGTGAAAGCCGTCCTGGGAGGGACCATGGGCCGGGTGGCGATCATGGATGCGGGCTTGGAGGATATGATCTCCATAAATTCCAGGAGACGGCCAAGCATCTCCATCCGGGATCTGGCTAATGATTCTGATATTATCATCATTATAAACCAGGCCAAAAGCCGGGATACGGGCCAGGCCTTCGGGACGATGGTGGCAAGGCTCGCCGGAATCGACAAGCCTCTGATCCAGATCGATTGCGGAGGGCGGTTTGTAGCCGATCTCACCCTCCGCCAAACAGCATCAGAGGCACCTGATTCTGAGAAAGAGATTCTCGATGAGGGGCTGAGAATTGCCGCCCTGCTAGCAGATGATCTGGGGCTGGAACTGTTGAGGCCCGGTTCTGGAGAGAGGACACTGGTCCAGGGGGACTCGGTGCGGCGCATTCTGACCGGGGTAATTCCCGGAGAGCTTATCAGCTTAAACGGGACGGTCATCGGCCGGGCGATCGGAGCAGAGGTGGAGGTGGAGGCCAAAGGGGGAAGAATCGTCTCCCTGAGAGGGGCGGAGCCAAAGGAGCACGGACTGGAGAAACTATCCAGAGTGGACCTGGAGAATGCGATAATCCGCAGCGGGCTGATCCGGCGGAGCACTGCCAGGCCGAGGATCAAAGAGGTCCGGGGCGAGGGAGCGGTTTTCATCGACCACAATGCAGAAGACGCCTTTGAGGCCGCCTCCGGCGCTGCCCGTGCCCTGACGGTGGGGGATGATACCACGGCCATTGCTGGCGATATCCTCGCCAGGCTGGGAATTCCTGTGGTTGGGATCGTGGATGGGGACGCTGACCACCTCGCCCAGAGCCTGACCATCAGTCCGGGCAGCGTCATCATCCGGGTTCAGCCGGGCTATGATGATATCGTGGGGAGGCGGGTGCGGGACGAGATATTCGGGGGAAAGGAGAGAGTCCTTATCAATGCTCATGATCTGGCGGAGAGGGTGAAAGAATTAGCGGGCGGGTATCTCATTCGAGAGGAGCACCCATGAGCACCACTATGCTCATTTTCTGAAGCATCTCTCCCACTACTTTGTCCAGGAGGTCCTTGTCTCAGAAAGAGCTGGC
>JAXDAR010000142.1:0-8249 GCA_034679645.1 Methanothrix sp.
AGAATGTGCCTGCCACCCTCATGCTGTAACTCCGAGGATGCTATATAAAATAAAAAATTAATTTAATAAATAATTGCAGGCAGAAGAAGCCTCGATAGAGCTCTTCTTCCTGGCTTTATCCCGGTGATTGGCCGGGCCATCTACCTCTGCTAGGGAGGTTCTTTCGAGTTGTATCCGCCTTAAAGGCTGGCTGTGGATTTGGCGGCTGCGCCCACGGCATAAGTCGCCCTGGCTTTGGTGGCGCCCACAGTGACGGTATCGCTGTTACTGAGGCCGCTGCCGACTACAAAGGTTGGTTTGGCCTTCATTCCCAGCATCACTGTCTGAGCCGGTTCGGTCTCCATCTTGCCCAGTCTTCCCTCAACAGGCACTATTGCTGGAGCGCCCACCACAGCGGGTGTCGTCTCATTGACTGCGGGGGGTGCCTCAACTGCCTCTGGAACGGTCACATTGGCCGCAGGCTCGGTCACATTAACCGGAGCAGCTTCCACAGGGATGATGGTCTCATTTGCGGCTGGAATGGTCTCGTTTGCGGTTGCATTGATGCTGACGTTTTCTGCGGCTGGAATGGTCTCATTGGATGGGACAATGACTAGAGGGATAGTGGCGTTGATGGTTGTATTATTCAGGGTGGTGTTGTTCAGTGTGGTGTTGTTTATAGTGGCATTCGGAGCAGGAGAGACATCCTGGGCGGAGACGACCAGGGCTGCGGCCATCATCAGTAGGAGCACACCTGCAAAATATATTATCTGTTTGGTCATATAATACCTCGGCCTTCTTTCAAGCCTTTAAGCTTATCAATTTTCCCATCCAATGGCCTGGATGCCCCTAACTTGGCGGGGAAAGCTGCCGAACCTTGCCATCGTCCTCCCCCAGCTCGCAGGAATCGCTAACGATAAAGCCGTCATCCTTTCGCCTCATCTCGCAGACCATCTTCCCATCCACTATCCTCAATATGCGGTCGGTCTTCTCCGCCAGGGCCATGTCATGGGTCACCAGAATGAAGGTCTGGTTGATCTTCTGGTTCAGCTCCCGAAGCAGATTGTATATCAGCTCGGATGATTTTGTGTCCAGGTTTCCGGTCAGCTCATCTCCTATGACAATGGAGGGATCGTTAGCCAGGGCCCTGGCCACAGCCACCCGCTGGTTCTGGCCGCCGGAAAGCTGATTGGGTCGGCTGTGCAATCGATCCCCCAGGCCTACGGCACTGAGCAGCTCCTCCGCCCGTTCCCGCGCCTGGAGCTTGCTCTTATTGGCGATGAGCATGGGCATCATCACATTCTCCAGGGCGGTGAACTCCGGGATCAGATGGTGATACTGAAAGACGAATCCTAGCTCCCGGTTTCGCAGGCGGGCGCGCTCGTCGGGGCTGGCGCGACTGACATCGATCCCCTTGAGAAAGATATGGCCATCGCTCGGGGTATCCAGCAGGCCGATCATATTGAGCAGGGTGCTCTTTCCGCTGCCGCTCGGTCCGACGATGGCCACGAACTCCCCCGCCCTGATCCTCAGGCTGACCCCATCCAGGGCGCGGACCTGGACCCCGTTTCCATAGATCTTGGATAGATCTACGAGCACAATTATGTCATCATCCCTGTTATTCACTGCCGATCGCCTCCACCGGGTCGAGCCTTGCCGCCGAATATGCTGGATAGAGCCCGGAGATGAAGTTGAGGGTGAGGGCGAAGAGCAGGGCAAGGGCAAAGTACTCCGGCCTGGGAAGGATTGCGATCCCGCCATCTCCTGCTGCTGCGCTGGTCACATTCAGGGGGAGAAGGGTGATCCCTCTGGCGGCGGCATATCCCAGGACCGCCCCCAGGACACCTGCCGGCAGGCTGATGAGCATATTCTCCAGCAAGAATATCATCAACACAGAGCGCCTCCTCGCCCCCATGGCCATCAGTATCCCTATCTCCCGTCTCCGTTTGCTCACCACCATTATCGTGGTATTGGCTATGACGAAGGCTGATATTAAAAGGATGAACATGTAGAAGAGAATGTTGGTGACACCCTGATTTGCTACGAACCTGGCGATCTCCGGGCTGAAATCCTGCCAGCTGGAGGACCTGTACTGGCTGATACCATTCAACTCCCGGGCCATGGCCGGAGCACGGGTATAGTCCGCGAGCTTCACACCGATCTCAGTTACCACGTCTCCCTCCCCCACCAGCTCTTGGGCGGTGCTCAGGGGTAGGTAGACCAGGGTCTCGTCCTTGACCGTACCCTTCTGGATGATGCCTATGACCTTCAGACGGAGGGAGTCGTTCTTGAGGTAGAGATAAAAGTCTCCGCCCTCTCTGATCTTCAGATTCTCTGCCAGCTTCGCCCCTAGAATTGCTCCTCTCTTATTGGACCGGAGAAGAGAGAAGTTCCCTGAGATCGCGGACTCCTGAACATTCATCAGCCGGTCCTCGAGAATGGGCTGGACACCCACAAACTCCGCCGATTGCACATTATCCTGGAACCGGGCTGCTCCCTGCCCCACAAGCCTGGGGGAGACGGCAAAAACTCCGGGATAAGAGCTGAGCCGGTCCGATAGAGTGCGATACATGTTGATGTAGCTCTCGGCATCTTTGGGGCCGATCAGGAGATGGGGATTTTTGTTCACTGTGTTCTCGACGATCTGGTTGCTCACGCTCTCGGTCAGCCCCAGGGACATGATGATTATTGCCACAGCAATGGCCACTGAGGTCAATGTGAAGGCTGTACCTCTCCTATTGGTCAGTATATGTCTCAGGGCAACATCTAGCTCGAACATATCTTTAGGGTTAGCTCCGCATTATCCCCCTCTCAGGGCTATGACCGGATCGATTCCCGAAGCCTTTCTGGCCGGATAGAGGGCGGCCACTATGCTCAAAGCCACCACCAGGATATTGAGGAGCAGTATATCCCAGGGATTCAGTATAAGTGGCAGGGTGGTGATCACGCTTCCCCCGGCTGCGACTTCGAAGGGGACCCGTCCCAGGTAGTAGACTCCAATCAGGCCCACCACCGATCCCACAACTGCGCCCACCAGGCCCAGCAAGCTGCTCTCCGCCAGAAAGATGTTGCGGATGTCCTTTGGTCCGGCTCCCATAGCCATGAGCATGCCGATCTCTTTTGTCTTCTCCACCACCATCAAGTTCATGATGCTGGCCACGCCGAAGAATGCCACCACCATGAAGAGCAGTATGGAAAGCCTGGTCCAGAAGCCGCCGATGTTTATCGCTCTCATGATCTCCGGATTCTTCTCCTCCCAGCTTCTGGCATTGTAGCCCCAGGAGGTGATCAGGGCAGCCAGGCTCCCTGACCGGTGGATGTCATCCAGGCTTATCTCCACTGCATTTATCACATCTCCTTCGTCCCTGAAGTTGCGGGCGGTGTCTAACGAGACGAAGGCCACGCTCTCATCCAGGGGGGTGCCCGTCTGGAAGATCGCCGCCACTGTCAGATCGGTGCTGCGGGAGCGAGGAAAGGTGGCGGAGACTCTGTCCCCGAGCTTCAGGTCCAGGGATTCAGCCAGCTTAACCCCCACGGCAGCAAATCGTTCCTGCTGGACGCTGACAAAATCGCCACCGACCAGGGATCCCTGAATCTTGTATATCCTGTCTATATCCAGAGGGTCGGATCCCTTCAACAGGGCGTTTTTGGTCTTATCCTTGCGGGAGAGAGTGGCCGGGGTGGTGAGAGAGGCGGCAGCAGACCTTATCCCCGGCTGAGAGGCGATCCTGTCCAGCAGGCTATTGTAGAGGTGGATGAAGTCATCTCCCTCCTTGGGCTCGACTGTCACATGGGGCAGCTTCTCCTCCACGAGATCGGTGAGGATCTGCTGCTGGCCGGTGATAAGGGAGGAGAAGATGACGGAGATGCTCACCGCCAGGGCCACCGCCAGAACGGAGAGGAAGGTCTGCCTTCTCCTGCGGACCACGTGCCGCAGGGCTATGGTCAGGGAAAGGGAGTTGAACAGATCGAGAACATTCGGATTCATTTCCGGATCCATGATCTTTTTCCAGATCCATGTTAAGATCATTCCGATCCATTTAGACCTGACGGCATTGGATAAAATATATAAAGAAAATTCCCAATCAACTTCCAGAGCAAAAGGGGGGTAGAATGGTTAAGAAAAAGGTCCGGTCGGCTGCGGTCTTATTCCTTCTGCTGGCATTTCTCTGTGTTCTCTCCTTTGGAGCGGAAAACAGGACCGCATACACCCGTGATGGGGTGCACTTTGTGAGCAAGGAGAGGATGGAGGAGAACATACTATACGAGTACGCCAGGGCGGACGATTATCGTGAGGTGCAGGTTCCTCCGGATACAATAGTTGTCGGTGCATCGGTCATACCGGAGCGGGTAGAGGAAGAAGAGCAGGTGGTGGAAGAAGGGAACGGGGATGAAAAACAAGCAGAGGGGGACTCTACCAATGAAGAAGAGAATGCTCCCAGGTATCCCTATGCTACCATTGGCGTGGGACTGCTTCTGATCTGCGGCCTGGTTGCATCTTTGGCCTGGATCAGAAGCCACAGGAGCCGGCGCAGGCGCAGAAGTCTCCGGCGCAGGTAGAGATCATGGCAGACGGACTGGATGGGGAAAATCAGGCCCCTCTGACGGTATCCATCAGAGGAAAATCTCTTGCAGTACATCGCCCAGCCAATTTATCGAAGGGCCTTCTGATTTTAGTGCTGGCAATGCTCATCTCCTCTGCTCCAGGAAGCGCAGAGCAGTTGCAGTCCATATCTGAAAATTCGCTGAATTCGACCTTTCTGGCGCTGCAAAACATTGGGGATATGATGGCCCAAGAGATGGGGCCTGCGGGCACAGACGCCGGCAAAACGGACTGGGAGATCATTCCCCGCGAGATCCTATTCGGCATTCCGGAAAGGGTCGGAGTTCTCATCAGCCCGGATGGTCGCTGGCTCAGTTATCTCTCGGCGGAGAGCGGCTGCTTCAACATCTGGATAGCTCCGGTAAATATTGTCCGCTCAGAGGAGGGGAGGATACCGGAACTCAATGCGTCCGAGGCCGATGGATCCAATGCTGAAACATCCACGGCCAAGGCGTCAAATGCCAGTGTATCCCAGGTCGACCTGTCAGGGGCCAGAGCGGTCACCAATGAGACCATTCGAGGGATAGAGAGCTACTTTTGGGCCCCAACCAGTCGCCATATCATCTTCTTCCGGGACACCTTCGGGGACGAGAACTGGCACATCTACTCCCTGAACATTACGAGCGGCGAAAAGCTGGACCTCACTCCTTACCATAACGTAAGTGCATATGTGCAGGCTACAAGCAGCAAGATTCCCGATAAGATCCTGGTCGGCATGAACGACAGGAACCCAGAGTACCACGACCTGTATCTGGTCAACATCACCACTGGAGAGAGGAGACTGATCCTGAGGAATGATCGCTTCGCCGAATTTTTAGCCGATGACGATCTTCGGGTGCGATTGGCCATCAATGTGACCGATGAGGGGATAGAATACCTGGAGCCTGATGGCCGAGGCTCCTGGAAACCATTCATGAAGATCGATTATCTGGATAGTGCCACCACCTTTCCCCTGGGATTCGACCGCAGCGGGAATATCCTTTTTATGTCTGAGGGCCGGGGCAGAAATACCGCTGCACTGGCATCCTGGAATCTGCCGACCGGAAAGACCAAGATCCTGGCCCAGGATCCCAGGTCGGACCTGGGTGCGATCCTGGTTGATCCCCAGAATCTCACCGTTCAGGCGGTGAGCTTCAACTATTACCGCCATAACTGGACGGTGCTTGACGAATCCATCCGCCAGGATCTGGAGTATCTGCAGCAGCTTGATCCCGGTGACCTGGCAGTGCCCTCGCGCACGGTGGACGACAGCTTCTGGATTGTCGGATTCGTAACCGACAATGCACCTTGCAGGTATTATCTGTATGACAGGAACGCCGGGGCAGCCAGGCTGCTCTTCAGCGCCAATCGAATGCAGGAAGGTCTGACTCTATCGAAGATGCGTTGCAGCACTATAAAGTCCCGCGATGGCCTGGATCTGGTCAGCTACCTCACCCTGCCCCCCTGGGAGGATGAAGACGGCGATGGAAGGCCGGATGAGCCCCTGGCTATGGTGCTGTGCGTTCATGGCGGACCCTGGGAGAGGGACTCCTGGGGCTTTGACGAGACCCATCAGTTTCTGGCCAACCGGGGATATGCTGTGCTCAGCGTGAACTTCCGGGGCTCCTCAGGATTCGGCAAAGAGTTCATCAACGCCGGGGACGGCGAATGGGGAGGAAAGATGCAGAACGATCTTTTGGATGCCGTCCGCTGGTCGACGGAGAACGGTATCGCAGATCCGGATCGGATCGCCATACTGGGACTCAGCTACGGGGGATATGCCACGCTATCGGCACTGGCCGGTTCAGAAGATATATTCGCCTGCGGAGTGGATATATGCGGTCCCTCCAATCTCACCTCATTTCTTCTCACCCTGCCCGACTACTGGAAGCCCTCATTGGAGGTCAAGCTGAAGAGGATTGGCGACTACAGAACAGAAGAGGGCAGAAGGCTGCTGTTTGAGCGTTCTCCTCTATCCCGGGCGGAAGGGATCAACAAGCCTCTATTGATCGCCCAGGGAGCGAACGATCCGCGGGTGAACAGGAATGAGTCTGAGCAGATCGTCCGGGCGCTGGCGGAGAGGGGCGTTCCGGTGACCTATGCTCTCTTTCCCGATGAAGGACACGGTTTTGTCCGGCCGGGAAACGGCTTGGCCTTTTACGCCATAACGGAAGCATTCCTGGCTGAGCATTTGGGGGGGAGATACGAGCCCATAGGCCCGGCTCTGGACGGCTCGTCCATCACGGTGCCTGTGGGAGCGGATCAAGTACCGGGCTTTGCCCGGGCCATGGCTCAGAAGAGCTCCTGAATCACAGTATTGACGAAACGGCAGACAGGGCCTCAGCTCTTCAGAAAGATCGCCTCCACCTGAGAGCGGGTCCGGTCGCATCCTTTCACCCGCATCTTCCAGCAATGGTTCTCGATCGAGAGAGGCACCAGCCGGCAGAAGAGCTCACTGGTCTCAGATTGGGTGAAATAGTGAGTGAAGATGCCCGTTCCCCGCAGGAAAGTGGCCTCCTCCACCTCCTGCCCCAGGCCCATACGCATATCCTCCCGGCCAAAATCCCGGAAGAAGAGTCTTCCGCCGGGATGAAGGACCCTTTCCACCTCAGCAGCAAAAGCCCTGCGACCGGTCAGGAGGAGGTGGCCGGCCACATGATAACTGAACACGGCATCAAAGCTCTCTTTCTTAAAGGGCAGTCGCTGCGCACTGGCTAAGATCAAATCGGATTGCGACCGGGTGCAAAGGCGCAGGGCGGGAAGAGATATGTCCAGGGCAGCAATCCTCCAGCTCCGGGGCATAGCAGAGAGGGTCTTGCCGTCTCCGCAGCCCAGTTCCAGGACTCTGGTTCCTGCGGGCAGGTCGGGCAGGTCGCGGACACTTCCCCCCCAGAGCCGCCCCCGGGTGGAGTAGTCACTATCCCAGGCCAACATGGTCATGTTTCACCCGGCCATTCGTTCCGAAAAACAGGTTGTATAGGCGCTGAGTTCCTGACGACCAGCGCCTATTTTTTTATGTAACTCGATCTTATCTTGCTGCTTTGGCCACGCGCTCCACGCTGTCCTTGTGGTTGATGGCGTAGCTCTTGACATCGCGATTGGCAGCAGCGATGATCTCATCGGCCAGGGCTGCTTCTGCTGTCTTGGCCTTCTTGAATGATGCCGCATGAGCTCCCTTGGAGATAAACATCAGGGCGGTGTCCACCCTTCTCTGCGGAGCGGTATCCACTGCTTTGGGCACAGTGATGCCGCCGTACTTGAGACGGACGACCTCTTCCCTTGGCCCGGCGTTGGCGATGGCTTTGGCCAGGACGTTAAGGGGATTCTCTTTGGTCCTCTTGGCGATGATGTCGAACGCTCCTTCCACGATGGCATACGCCTTGAGCTTCTTGCCGGTGTTCTTCTCTTTGCGCATCATCTTATTGACCAGGCGCTCGACGATATGCTGCTCAGACTTCTTGAACTGTTGCTTGGCATGCTTTCCGCCGGAGTGCATGACCGCTTTTGGTGCCAGGTTCATGTATCCCCTAACTCCGGGATCCAGGACCTCTGTCTCAATATTATCCCATTTGCCGAATACCTTCATCTCGATCACCTCACCGGCTTCTCTTTTCTTCCCCGCACAAGCTCCTGCAGGGATACATTATTGACAGCGATGACCTTGAATCTGACTCCAGGGATATCTCCC
>JAXDAR010000143.1:0-17510 GCA_034679645.1 Methanothrix sp.
GGTATATTGCACTTTGTTGTTATGTAGAGCTTTTGCCAGTTTAAACCCACGCCCCATCTTTTCCCGCGGATTCTCTTCTTATTGGCTCTATTTTGACGAAAATCTCTCCTTTCTTATCCGTCTCAAATAGCCACCTAAGCTGATCGCCTTCTTTTAAACCAAACTGCTTGATGACGCTAGACGGCACGGTCGTGCGTAGAGATTCACTGGTTTTATTCGCTTTGGTCAAGCTAGTCGTCTGGCCGCGCGGCATACAATATTCATTACCCTTAATAGTATATATAGTTACCGAAATATCTATCGAATCTTCTACCACAACTAATTGGAATACTTTCATCTTGCTTTGCATATCTTTAAATACTATAGCCACTAAATAGGTAACTATAGAGGTAACAAATATGGCTCAGAGCGAACTTCCTAAAAGCGGTTTAACGCTTCGTGAACAGCGTGGCAAAGCAATTGCTAATCAAGGCGATCAAATCAAGAAGGTCAACGACCACTCATTCAAAGTAAAATCGCAATCAGGAAGCAAGGTCTATGAAGTTAAGGCAACGCCAAACGGCATGATCTGCACCTGTCCTGATTTCGTCTATCGCGGCGGAAAGTGCAAACACATAGCAGCAACGCGATACTACTTAGAGATTGAGAAGGATACGCCAACAGGAACCGTCACTGAGAAAGTCCATCTAACCTACAAACAAGCATGGGATGCCTACAACGCCGCGCAGAAGGTAGAGGTCAAGCTCTTTGATGAGCTGCTGAAAGACCTGGTAAAGACCGTTCCTGAACCAGAGCAGACTATGGGCAGGCCACGCATCCCACTCCGTGAATCCCTCTTCTGCGCGATCCAAAAGGTCTATTCCCAGCTATCCAGCCGGAGAGCGCATAGCCTCTTCCAGAACGCGACGGAAAGAGGGCAGATAGAGCACGCCCCCAACTTCAACCAGCCATCAATCCTCTTCAAGAATCCCGAAATAACGCCAATCCTGCACGAGCTTGTCACTCTATCAGCTTTACCCGTTGCTGGAATTGAGATTGATTTTGCAGTAGACTCTACCGGATTTCGCACAACCACCTTTAACGCTTACAACGGCGCGAAGTATGGGCAGAGGAAAGAGCATCAATGGGTTAAGGCTCACCTCTGCGCAGGCATCAAAACTAATGTGGTGGCTGCTGTGGCAATCACTGATGCATATAGCAATGACTCGCCTCAATTTGGCCCCTTGGTCAAGAAGACCGCCAAAGGATTCACCATCAATGAGATATCTGCTGACATGGCCTACTCATCACGCAATAACCTTCAGCTAGTGGCAAACGAGGGCGGCAAGGCTTACATCCCGTTCAGGAAGAATGCCACTGGCAAATCCAGAGGATCAACGCTTTGGAGTAAGATGTACCATTACTTCCAGCTCAACCGCGATGATTTCATGGAGCACTACCATAAGAGAAGCAATATCGAGGCCACGAATGCAGCTATCAAGCGCAAGTTTGGCGAAACTCTGAAGTCAAAGAATCCTGTTGCTCAGGTAAATGAGTTACTGGCTAAAATTATTGCGTACAACCTAACCGTGGTAATCCATGAGATGTACGAAAATGGGATACAACCTGAGTTCCTGCAAATTAAGTCTGATGTATGCAAAGGAAGTCCCTCATTTTAGGGACTTTCTATGCAAAGCCGCACGGGGATGCACAAAGAGCAAAATTGTCACGGTTTGAGGATCGATCTGTATTTATTGCAGGACCCCCAGCTCTGGTATGGTTGGTCAGGACCTTTTGGTCTTCGCCCGAATCTATATCGGCCATTGGGGCGCAATCCAATCTCTATTCCCATGGACTGTCTTGATTGATCAAAAGAGGGGAAGAAAATCTGGAGAAGAACGATAAAGAGAGCGTTAATGAGAGCGGCGGGGAGATAGGTGATTTTGCCCAGATCAAATCCATTTCCGATCTGGAGAGGATTTCCACTGAGGTCATCTGGCAAAATTTTGAGAGATTGACCGGCTGCATCTTTGAGCAGAATGATTTCTCCATAGAGATGAACAAGGTGAAGACCCTGCGGAAAAAGCGCCGGCAATATGATGTTATTGCCCGGAAAAATAAACGGACCGTTCTGGTGGAGTGCAAGAAATGGGGTGGCCATCGCCCCAGGCTATCAGCACTGAAAAAAGCGATAAATCAGCATCAAGAGAGGTGCGCATTCTACCGGTCGCTGACGGGAACGGAGGCTATTCCTGTGGTGGTCACCCTGATCGAGGAGGAGATCAAGATCTATGAGGGAGTGCCGGTAGTCCCCATTCTTAAGCTCAACTCGTTTATAGCTGAATTGGAGAGTGGAACTTTTGGAGATCGGCCTTCAGAGATCGAGATTCTGGCCGATTTTTCCTCGAATCCCGGCAGGACAGATGACCGATGAGCTAAGTGGGCGATCAAAATCATATCCTCCGGCGCTGCGAAATTATCGGATAGGAGCAATCCCCATCTATGCAAATCTCCGGTGCCATACCAGAGCAGACTCCATTATTGCAGAACGCATTTTCCGGACAGACATTTCCGCATGCCCCGCAGTTCTTTGAATCGATTTCAGTGTCAGTGCAGGTTTTATTGCAGACAACAAGGTCCGCCATGCAGGTGCAGGCGCCTTTGATGCAGGTCATTCCCAGAGAGCAGACTTTTCCGCATGATCCGCAGTTCTGGGAATCGGCCAGCGTATGAACACAGCTCCCATTGCACAGAATCGTGCCGTTCGGGCAGCTCTGGTTGCAGGCCACTGTATCATTGATGCAACTACCATTGCATAGGATGGTGCCATTCGGGCAGACGGTATTTTGAGAAAGGATGTCCAGGCTGCCAGAAGCTGCACAGACCATGAGAATGAGGAAGGATGAGATAATACCGATGGTTTGAGGCGAATTCATCATGCTTCCCTATTTGCACCAGTTGTATGTATCATTTTCTCTTCCATATCATCTCTGATCATTACCGCAAGAGCGGGGCTGGATACAGCTCAATTTCTCTGATAGATCCTCTATTCGAATGGGTTTGCTGATATATCCGTCCATTCCCGCATCAATGCACTTTTCTCTGTCTCCTTCCAGAGCATAAGCGGTGACTGCAATGATCGATGGGCCTTTATCCGGCCAGCGCTGGCGGATGATGCTTGTCGCCTCCAGGCCGTTCATCTCTGGCATCCTCACATCCATCAGCACCAGGTCGTAGGGCTGGCGTTCGAGCGCCTGCAGCACCTCAATGCCATTTGCCGCCACATCCGCCCGGTAGCCCAGCTGCTTGAGCATCTGCAAAGCCACCTTCTGACTGGATACATTGTCCTCCGCCAGCAGTATCTTGAGGTGATTGGGCTCGCCTTCTGCCTCTTCGTTGGCCTGGGAAGATCGGGACTGCTGGTGGCTCTTTCGGATGACGAAGATGCCGGTCAGGATCTTGAGCAGTCCAGACGGCTTTATGGGCTTGAATAGATATGCATCGAAGATTCCTGGGCTTATATGCTCGCCCATGGAGGTCAGCATGATCAACGGAATGGATCTATCATGCCTCCTGATCTCTTCTGCCAGCGCCGCTCCATCCATCTGGGGCATATTGATGTTCAGGATGGCGACATCGAATCTGTCTCCCCTCTGAATCCAGCTCAGGGCATCCTTAGCCGATGCGGCAATCAGGGGGGACATTCCCCAGGAGTAGGCATATCCGCCCAGAATATGACGGCAAGAACGGTTGTCTTCCACGATCAATACGCTCTTTCCCGCCAGATGAGGCTGGACTCCGATCAGGGATCTCTGTCCCTCCTGGGCTTCATCCGCCCTGATTGTGAAGTGAAAGGTCGATCCCTTTCCGATCTCGCTCTCCACCCATATTCTTCCTTCCATCATCTCCACCAGCTTCTTGCTGATGGCCAGGCCCAGGCCCGTTCCTCCATACACCCGCGTCACTGTGGCGTCCACCTGAGAGAAGGGCTGGAAGAGCAGGTTCATTTGATCCTTGCGAATTCCTATCCCGGTATCCTGAACTGAGAAATGGATCTTACAGGAATCCTGGGCCAGGCTAAAGTCACTGGATTTGTCTCTCCATACCGATAGCTTCACCTCGCCCTTTTCAGTGAACTTGATGGCATTATGCAAGAGGTTTCCCAGGATCTGGCGGAGGCGGTTGGGATCGGCTATTATGCAGTCAGGGATATCCCCGTCTATCCAATAGGCCAGCTTCAGCCCTTTTTCTTTAGCTCTGGCTGAGACCAGGCCGAAAGCCTCCTCCAGGTTGGCGCGCAGTTCGAATGGCTGCTCCTCAAGGACTGTCTTTTCGCTCTCCATCTTGGAGAAGTCAAGGATATCATTGATGATAACCATCAGGGCGTCCCCATTTATCCTGATGGTTTCTATGAAATCTCTCTGCTCGAAGTTCAGATCCTGATCATCTATCAGGATGGAGGTCATCCCAATGATCGCATTCATGGGGGTTCTGATCTCATGGCTCATATTGGCCATGAAATCGGACTTGGCCCTGGCAGCGGCCTCTGCTGCCTCTTTCGCTCTGATGAGAGCACTTTCAGTCTCTTTATGCTCTTCTATCTCCTGGCGCAGCTCCTCATTTATCCTTTCCAGCTCCTCTTTGGCCTGGGATAGGGCTGCTGTTCTCTCCCGGACTCTCAATTCCAGCTTGTCTCTTGCTTTGCGCAGTTCGTCTTCCATCTCCTTCTGCTCAGTGATATCAAAAAGGGTGATCACGCAACCTATGATCTTTTCTTTAGAGTCCCTCAGGGGTCCGGCGCTGACGAGGAGCTGAAAGAGTTTGCCGTTGCAGCAACGCAGCCTGGCCTCGGACTTGAGCATGATCCTCCCATCCAGTGCCGTCCCGACAGGGCAGAGAAGCTCCCCATTGGATTGACGCAGATCGAATGATTCCTCGAAGGGCAAATAAGAGGGGTCCCGTCCACAGATAAGGGCGGCAACGTCGCTCGCCCGGACGATTCTGCCCCCATCATCGCAGACCACTATGACCTCGGTGGCCTGCTCTATGATAGATCGAGCCAGCCTTTCTGCCGCCCCCAGGCACTCCCATCTTTTTCTATCGCTCCGGTCCGCAAAGATGGCTACCAAGGCAGCATTGGACTTGCCTTTTGATAGGGCATAAAATGTGGCGAATGCGGGAAGGATGCTCCCGTCAGAAGCCTGGAGGGAGATCTCGTAACCAGCGGAATTTTGTTCTCTCAAATGTTTTTCAATCTCGGCCAGTCTTAAAGGAGATATGAAGCTGTGTACAGGGCAACCGACCAAATCCTCCAATGGTGCTTTTACCATCCTGGCAAAGCTGCCATTGGCATAAAGAATATTTCCTTCTCCAGATAATATGACTGTTCCCTCATCCATGGACTGGATGATAAGGGGATAAACACCCTCCAGTTCATCAAAGGCTATTGATCCTTCCATCTTGCCGGCAACCGCACAGGAGGATGTCTCGATTTCTGCCTTGCCGCTCATGACAGCAGCGCACTCCTCCCTCTCAGTTCCGGCTTTCTGGAGCCCATCCTCGCAGGCAATGAACTCCTCATGGGATAATGTCACCATTCACCTCTTTTTAATTGTCTGCATAATTTTGAGGTTACCTTTAGATTATCAGTTTGCAGAGGAGATATATGGATTTCCTGAACCGGGCTATTTTATATCAATTCTGCAAATGCGTATCAATATTACTAATCTTGGTGAAGCACTGAAATAACAAAAAGGTTTCGATTGAGCCGTCAATAAATCAAGGCAATTTTTCCAAATTGAAAGCATTCTCCTCATTCAATAGTTCCGAAAATACTGTCTGCTGGCTGATGCCACAAAGGCCTGCTGCGCTCCCGTCAGCATAAAACAAAGAATATCAGCTCGGAATCGATTTCTCCATCCTTCGCGAATGAGCCGGTATGCTCTGGTGTTGGCCGTTTTGCACTCATAGATATTTCTGCTGGAATTCTTGTCGCAAACAGGCCTCACCTGCTGACTGACTTCAGTCTGGACAGCTTGGACTCCAGGGTGATTTCCTTATCCAGTCGCATGTCTACTTTTATGGAAGTGATTATCCTCTGCACCCCCATCCGTGCGAGCCTGTAGTTGGCCTCCTCCATCAAATCGAACAGCTCTCTGAGGCTGCCGGTCTCCAGCGAGGTGGACATCGGTCCGGCAATGAATTTTACCCCCGCCTCTTCCAGAAGATCGTGCACTGCTTTGATGTGGTCTCCTACACTGGTTCCCGAACCCAATGGGACCAGGGAGAATTCAGCGACTATCATGATAATAATGTTATACTGCAAGGTATAGAAATATGCTGGAGATGGATTTCGACATTTTGCTAAACCAAAATCGTCATATAGTAATAACAGAAATCAGGCATTGAAAATGAGGTTCGATCGCCATGATAAGTCATAAATTAACCCTGGGAATATTGTTTGTTGTCATTTTCCTGCTACAGGCACAGGCCGAAGCTGGAGACCCGCTTGATCCCGGTCAGATGGGCGAATCCATGTCCATGCCCCTTTCCCCGGAGCTTGTTCAGGCGGCGGTAAAGGCAGGAGTGATAACCGATTCCAATTCGCTGAACATACCTGACAGCCAGCAATCCTCCTTTTCCGCCGGGGCGAAGACAGAATCCAAGCAGGTCAATTCTATAGACAATGTAAATGTGACCGGCATATGGTCCCTGGATCTGAGAGGCGAGCCTGATGAACAGATGAGGCTGAATCTGGTTCAGAGCGGTGGAATGATCATGGGCCAGGGAGTGTTGATCAGGGGAAATGAGAGCGTGAACAACACAGTAAGCGGCTCGGTGTCGGGTGATAAACTGAGATTGATTGTGATGCCCGTGGGAGTGCTGGACCTCTACCAGCTAAATCTGTCCTTATCCTCTCTCTCTGCAGGCACTTACACCGCCTATATGGCAGATGGCTCCAGCCGATCGGGCGAGGTCACATTCTCAGTTTCCTCGAATATCTTCAGGCAGAAATCTGAAGACTCCGAAGAGGCGACAGGTGCATATGCTGCTGGGAATGCCGCTGGAAATGCAGCAGACTCAACAACCACAACTCCGGTTGTGATCTCCGCGCCTAAAGGGCTGAAGGGCAGGATCAGCAGCACAGAGACCACCAGCATGTCTTCCAATGGAGGATCAATGAGTTCATCCAGCTCTATGTCCTCTATTTAGCCATTTTTTCTATGCCATATTTGGCGGGAAAATCAACTGCAGAAGGTCTGCCAGCAGTCTCCAGAAGCTGGAGACTGAGGCCTCATCATCCGCCGGGACGGATTCCGGAAGGCTGGAGGAAGCATTCTCTGTAGCATCTCCTGAGGCGGCATTCAGGTCAGCCTCCCGATCGTCCACATTAGAGGTCTTCCTCACCGCAACCTCATCGATCCTTATGTCTCTCCAGGCATAGGGATCGAACTCATTGCTCCGGAAGTCCTTGCGGGCTGCATTTCCCGAATCTACAAGCATCTTATTGAAGTTCCTCCCGTCTTTGAGGTAGCATACAGCTATCCATCGACCGTATTCATCCTGGCCGTTCACATCGTCGATATCCATACTTACCGGACTATCCATCAGCCAGGAGCGGGTATAGTCCCTTGCCCATTCACCCTCCCGGCAGGCTCTCTCCCCATACAGCTCTGGAGCGTCCAGGTCTGCCAGCCTGACTCTTATCGTCTCCTCCTGGATGCGGCCATCGTGCTCCAGGATATTCACGTCGAATGTATCGCCATCTACTACTAAAACCACTATGCCTGAGGCCTCATCAGGAGCCCCTGAGGCTATGGCTATCAAGATCAAAACAAAAAGCGCATAGACTGCTTTCTGGGGTCTCATTAAGCTGGCCCATCTATCTTGGTGCTCTTGTATCTTTCCCCGCCACTGACTCTGTCCGGGAACCGGGCGATGGGCCGCTTGACCATTTTGACCATCCCGGTGGCGAGAGATAAAGCAGTTCAAGCCCATGATGGAGCCAGGTGGCTTGATGCGGGCATTGGTGAACTCGAAAGGAGGTCGGCAGCCCAGGGAGGGAATGAGCGGCATTGCAGGTCTGACCGGGAAAGCCAGCGCTGAGATGATCACGATTGAACCAAATATTATCTGCCGGAAATCTCCAGCGGCCTGAAGCTTCAGCAGCAAATTCGCTGGGGGAGATATGGAGGGAGGGAAAGTCGTTATAAAAATGGAGTGTAGGAGGGAATGTAACGACTTTCGCCGTTATCTATATAGTTAATTACTTGGATATATAGCTTTCGATATAGAGGTCTTGTTCATATTTTGCAGGATCTGCTATATCCATTTCCCGCATATCTTTCGACCCCAATTGGGCGGTCCCGGGCTTGGCGAGTGGACTAATGCATTTCCGCTTATGGTTCATGCTTTGTGCCAAAGATCACAATATGTGTCATAACAAACTTATACAAAGCTTCATGATATAACTTGATGAAAATTTGAGCTTCACAAAAAATATAAGCCTCGCTTCCAAATTGGAGGGATGAAGCTTTGAGATCAAATGATTTGGTGAAGGGCAAGAGAAGGTCTGTTAAAAGATCCGCTTCCGGAGTTGTAACTTCAGAGGTAGATACAAGAGGGAAAGTAGACGAACAGGGTCATTTCGAATATGGTTCGAGAGATACATTTACATTGAAGTATGAGGTTAATGATAAAGGCATAGGCCAGTTGCTTTTGCCTCCAAGCCTCTCCTTGTTGCTCCAGTCGGATCGAGTATCGATATCGCCTTCAGCGGGCGGTTTGTTCATCCGGTCGATCTGAACCAATGTGGATATCGTCGATCTTATATTACTGTCGATCCAGGTGTGGCGGCGGATGCCGGTATGAGGTGGATCTATGGATGGGAATGGCAATTATCCGGATCTTGAAGCCATCGATAAATTCCCTGAGAGGAGGAAGGATAATCCTTTTGAGCAGGAAGGAGAATCAAATGAGGTCGAGGCGGCAGTTGATGCCAGCCCTCTGGAAAGCTCCAGGCTCCTTTCCACAATGGGCCATGAAATTCGCAATCCAATAAACTCGATCATGGGCATGACATCCATTCTCCTCCAGGATGAGACTCTGACCTCCGATCAAAGGGAGTTCGTAGAGAATATAAAAGTCAGCGGCGACGCTCTCATGGAGATACTGAATGACATCCTCGATTTTTCCAATCTGGAATGCAGTAAACTCACATTGAACATGGAGCCCTTTGACCTTCAAAGCCTTGTGGATGAGACCCTCAGCTTGATCACCCTCGATGCAGCCAGAAAGGGACTGCTCCTCTCCCATCGTTTCAACGGCGCTGTTCCAGACTTCGTTATCCAGGATAAGGCCAGGCTGAGACAGATTCTGTTCAGTCTGCTGGACAGTGCAGTGAAACGTACCGACTCAGGCGAGATCAGGCTCAATATCTCCTGCCAAGTGGTGCAAAGTGTTCAGGAGATCCATTTTTCCGTTCAGGATACCGGTTTGGGTATGTCTCGGGATGCCATTGAGGATCTGTTCATTCCCTTTAAAGATAGAGACCCTCTCATAGCTCTCAGATCAAGAGGCTCCGGCCTGGGACTGGCGGTATGCAAAGGCCTGGTAAAGCTGATGGAGGGAAGGATCTGGGTTGAGTCAGCAGAGAACATCGGCTCGACATTTCATTTCACCATCAAGACGAATTTCAAGCCCAAGATTCGAAAATTATACCGGGATACCTGAGTACCACCTCCTTGGTATCCTGGCAATCTGGTCGGCGTCCATGGTTGGACTTCTGCCGGCCAGGTCATTTAAATAATGATGCAATAGACATATTCCAGCCCGGCGGGTGGCCATAACACCAGAAAGATCTATATTGGATTCCAAACCATGAATGCTAATTAAGAATCTTTATTACGAAACATATTCCCAGCTGATTCAGTCCAGTATTTTTTCTTAATGTACATAATCGTCTATAATACTGAACAGGATAGATTAGGATTAAGATGGAGGAAGACCATGAAAAGAAATAGAAATGAAATCATATCCGAGATCCTCAGAATTTGCATAAAAGGGGCGAGCAAGACCAGGGTGGTTTATCAGGCTAACCTCAACTTCAGGACGGTTGATCCCTATTTGCAGCTTCTGACAAAGAACGAATTGATAGTTGCCAGTCAGGGACCGCACGTGGTCTATGAGACGACGGAAAAGGGAATGAACCTGATGAAGACCATAAACCAGGTGCATAGCACTCTGACCGAATACCAGGGTTCGATGCCCTCACCAACTTCGGCCTGAATCCAATTTAACTATCCCAATGCTTTTATCCTTTTTCCGCCCATCCCCCAGTATGCCATCTCTTTCTGTCCATGTCGGCGGCCTGGATCTGAAAAATCCGGTCCTCCTGGCTGCAGGCATCCTGGGCACCACCGGGGCATCCCTCTGCCGTGCATCCCGAGCTGGCGCAGGAGGGGTCGTCACCAAGTCCATCGGCTCTGTGCCCAGAGAGGGCCATCCCGGCCCATGCATCGTTCACGTGGATTGCGGTCTGGTCAACGCCATGGGTCTTCCCAATCCCTCTTACCGGGATTTTCAGGTTGAGATCGATACTGGCAGAAAAGGAGGAGTGCCGGTCATCGCCAGCATCTTCGGCTCCAGCGCAGAGGAGTTTGCCCAGATCTCACGTAACCTGGATGCAGATGCCTTTGAACTCAACCTATCCTGCCCCCATGCCGAGAAGTACGGCAGCGAGCTGGGGCGTTATCCAGATCTGGTGGAGTCGGTGACCGGTGCGGTGAAGGCAGCCTCTAGAGTTCCGGTCTGGGTGAAGCTGACCCCCAACACCGCTGACATCCTGGAGCTGGGGCTTGCCGCCCAGAGAGGAGGAGCAGATGCTGTGGTGGCCATAAACACTCTCAAGGCCATGGCCATAGATATTGAGACCGGCTATCCCATTTTGGGGAACCGCTTTGGAGGCCTGTCCGGGCGGGCGATCAAACCGGTGGCCGTGCGCGCGGTCTACGACCTTGCCTCCCGGCTGGAGATCCCGGTGATCGGAGTGGGAGGAATATCCTCCTGGGAGGATGCAGTGGAGATGATCATGGCCGGAGCCTCTGCTATTCAGGTGGGGACTGCTCTATTGCAGGGCTATGGCATATTCGAGGAGATCATATCCGGCCTGTCGTCCTATCTGGAGAGAAAGTCGATGGCTTTGGAAGAGCTGTGCGGCATGGCCGGGAGGCGCTGATGAGACCTATTAATACCGTTATCATGGAGGTTGTGGACGAGGCCCCTCAGATCAGGACCCTGAGGCTGGACAGAAACCTGGATCCCTATCCTGGGCAGTATGCCATGGTCTGGATCCGGGGGCTGGATGAGGTGCCCATGAGCTTCTCCGGACCGGACAGAATCACAGTGCAGTCGGTGGGAGAGGCCTCCGGAGCCCTCAATAGCCTGGGCAAAGGGGAGAGTATCGGGCTCCGTGGACCTCTTGGCCGGGGCTTCACCCTTCAGGGAGAGCGAATTCTCCTCGTTGGCGGTGGGGTGGGAACTGCCCCTCTGGCCTTCCTGGGCGAGGAGGCGGCCAAAGCGGGGATGGAGGTCACATCGCTTATCGGCTATCGCTGCGGCAGCGATATGATATTCCTGGAGAGGTTTCAGAAGCTGGGCAGGGTGATCGTCACCACTGATGATGGCTCAAGCGGGATCTGCGGAAGGGTGGCAGCGGGCCTTGAGGCTCTGGACCTGGATGAATACGACCAGATCTATTTGTGCGGCCCGGAGCTGATGATGTGGGATGTGATCTCGAAGACCCGTGAGCATGCCGGAATGACTCAGGCCTGCATCAACCGCTACTTCAAATGCGCGGCAGGGATATGCGGGTCATGCTGCCTGGATCCGGATGGTCTGAGGGTGTGCGTGGAGGGGCCGGTCATTCAGGCCGATCGCCTTTTGGAGAGCGAGTTTGGCCGGTACCGGCGGGGGCCGACTGGCGGCAAGGGGCCCTGCAGAGGATGAATCAGGAATGGGGCCACCATCTCGCACTTTCGTCTTTGTGCCTTCGTGTTCTCTGTGGTGAAATCGGTATGCTCGGGCCTCACCACAAAGGCACAGAGGAAAATTCTCTGCAATTTATTGCCCATACAATTTAGCGAAGAGCCAAGAAAGAACATGAGACCGGCGATGAAGAAAGGCGCTAAAGGAGATAATAGAGGATGATTGTCAGATTCAAAAAGGACGGCATAGTTCGGGGCGGCTCGTACAGCATTGAGCATGGAATAGTATCGGGAGGGGAGATAATCCCCCTGGAGGATGTGGAACTGCTCGTGCCCTGCCAGCCCTCCAAGATCATCTGCGTGGGGCTCAACTATGTGGAGCATGCCCGGGAACTGAAGATGAAGCTGCCCGAAGAGCCGATCATCTTTCTCAAGCCCCCCACAGCCGCCCTGAGCCCGGGAGGGGAGATCGTCTATCCCTCCACCAGCCGGCAGGTGGATTACGAAGGAGAGCTGGCGGTGGTAATCGGAAAGAGGGGAAAGGATATCCCGGCAGATGAGGCGGAGGGCCATATTCTGGGATACACCTGCTTTAATGATGTCACCGCCCGCGATCTGCAGCAAAGGGATACTCAATGGACCAGAGCGAAGAGCTTTGATACCTTTGCACCCTTCGGCCCCTGGATTGCATCGATCGATCCCTCCAATGCTGATATCCAGACGAGGGTGAACGGCAGGACGGTGCAGGATTCCAATACCTCCGACCTGATATTCCCTGTGCCCAAGCTTATCGAGTTCATAAGCGGTGTCATGATCCTGCTGCCGGGGGATGTGATTGCCACTGGCACCCCGCCGGGAGTGGGCCAGTTGCATAAGGGCGACCTGGTGGAGGTGGAGATCGAGGGGATAGGGATTCTGAAGAACTCTGTGGTGTAATCTGAGGCGATGCTCCCGCTGCCGGCAAATTCCGGACGGATCTGTTTTTTTCCGAAAAATAAGAGGTATGAGAAGGCTAAAAGAGATTATTTCAGGATCTTGATGGCCTCCTCGGCGTTCTTGCCTTTGTTCACTATGGCCGCTATGGCCTGGGTCATCTTCACTGGATCCTTGTGCTGGAAAACGTTTCTACCTATGGCCACCCCTCGGGCGCCGGCCTGCAGCGCTCCATCGATCAACTGCAAGAACTCCATGTCCGTCTCGGTCTTGGGGCCGCCTGCGATGACCACCGGAACCGGGCAGCCCTTGACCACGTGGGCGAAGCTATCCGGGTCGCCGGTGTAGTTGGTCTTGATGATATCCGCTCCCAGTTCTGCTCCTGCCCGGGCGGCGTGGGCCACCACCTCTACATCATTGGGATTGGCGATGTTCTTGCCGCGGGGGTACATCATTGCGACCAGCGGCATGCCCCAGAAGTCGCAGCGCTCGCTAACGCATCCCAGGATGCTGAGCTGATCGGATTCGGTCTCAGAGCCGATATTGATATGAACGGATACGGCATCAGCGCCCATCTTAAGGCACTCTTCCACCAGGCAGACCTGGACCTTATTATTGGGATCTGGACCTAAAGAGGTGGAGGCGCTCATGTGCACAATCAGGCCCACATCCTGGCCGTAGCCGCGGTGACCGTGTCTGACCATTCCCTTCTGCTGCAGCACGGCGTTGGCTCCGCCTTTGGCCACCTTGTTGACCATCTCCGGCAGGTCGGCCAGGCCCTGGATGGGGCCGACGGATATGCCGTGGTCCAGGGGAATGATGACTGTGTTCCCGCTGTCTCTGTCCATTATCCTCTCAATTCTGACTCTCTTGCCAATCTCGCTCAAGTAACATCACCTAATCATGCTAACATGTAGCATGGTAGCACGTGACATATATAAGGATTACGATTGGATTGTGGATCTTGGATTATTTTAGTCGAATTTCTCAGTCTAGTCTGTATCACGGCTGATATTGATATGCACAGACGGCTTTTTTTAGGAGCGCCGCGAGTCGGCTCTTCGGGCGGCGGCCAACGGGGGCCCCTCAACGCCGAGAGGCTTGGATAAAATCTAGACTATCAATGTTTCAGGCTCCAGGTCCTGTGGATGCACGCCCATGAAAACGATACTCTCATCCACCCTGCCTTCTACAGGTCCGAGGTCCACGATCATCACCCGATCTTCGTCATGTTTGATGATCTCCGTGAGGATCGCCATAAGCTCAACCAATCCTTTGTCAGTTAGATTGCATCTGAACACTGAGTAATGAAGGGGATCTCCGAATCCTTTCATCGTCCTGTGAACACGATGCAGTCGCTTGGGTTGCATTATATCGTAGCTGACTATGTAGCAGTTCAGACCACTCATTCCTGTCACCCGGTCATCTGGTCATCTGGTACAAAAGGACGGGTACTCCCTGATCTCTCCTGAGATAACGCGAGCCAGGAGCCTCGCCTGCACTTCCAGTATTCTGCGATAGCTCACTTTATAGCTGAAGATGGGATGGATTATCTCCGTCTTCATGCGGCGTTCGTATCCTCCAATGACCGACTTTTTGCCCTCCGGGGTCAGGGAGATCCCCAAACCAGCTCTTATGAAATCTTTTTTCGTGATTTCTTCGTTGTTAAACAGAGTAATGGCCACAGAATCCGCTATCAATGGCCTGAACTCTTCCATCATATCCAGAGCTAAAGCAGGCCGGCCGTACCTTGGCCGATGGTAGAAGCCCAGATATGGATCGAAGCCTACTGCCAGCAGGATGACGAATAGTTCTTTGACCAGGATGCCATAAAGATATGATAAGACGGCATTAACAGGATCTTTAGGCGGCCTCCTGTTCCTGTTCTTAAATGAAAATCCCATCTTTTTAGCTTTCAGCATATTTTCAAATTGAGAGAAATAGGCTTCGGCTGCTGCGCCTTCGATACCCAACAGGCTCTCGCTGCTCGTAGCCCCTTCCGCCTGGCTTATGAGTTTTGCCATGAGGTCCAGTGAATCCCTGGACGGCTCTGGATCATTTCTGCGCAGAAGTGTCCTGCAGTTTTTGATCTTTCCAGCCACGACATTACGCGCAATCTTAATGGATTTGCGTGGATTCGTTGCACACTCGAACTGGTGCATTCTAAGCTCGACGTTCTTGTGGGTGGTTCCCAGGCATATTCCCTGAAACCATCCACCATGAGTATAATGAATAACAGGTATCCCTCTTTGCATCAGCTCGACCACGGCCGGTGTGGTTATCTCCACCCCACCGTAGAGAGAGAGCTGAGAGATCTCCCTGAGCTTGGCTTCGCTCACCTTGCCCTCTCGGGAAAATATCTCCAGGCGGTCTTCTTTCTTCCTTACAGTATTGCCCTGGCCGATTACGTATACGGGTATGGTGTCATCACGGGAGGGAAGCAGCCTTCTGATAGCACCTGCAGCGGACCGGTCTTCAGGCTGATGGTCATTGCCACTGGAGATCTCCTCAGCCTCATGCACTTGATGATGGTCAGCTTCCATCTCTCTCAGCAGGTTTACCTCATCTGGCAGGCAGATGCCGGCTAGAGAGCAGCGAAAGCACTTGGGGCTATGCTCTAAGGGAGGAGGCATATCTGCCAGCTTCGCTGCCGTTCTGAGTGCAGAGATGAGTTCCTCAGTTCTGCTCACCAGAGCATCATCAAATTGGACCGGCACTCTCTTCTTAGATTTAACAAAGTAGATGATTCCCTCATCGCAGGCAAAGCCGTTCTCCCTCAATACCAGGCCCTGGGCGCAGAGCTGGACTCTCTCCGGTTCATAGGCACCTTCAGGGATATTAGGAGCCTCTCCCCGTTTGTAGTCCACAGGAACGACTCGATCACCTTCGCCCTCCAGAAGGTCTATTCTGCAGGTGATGCCAGCACCCGAAAGGTTAACCGATCGAGCATGAATCGTCTCCGAGACCTCGGCAGATTTATCTGAGCTGCGATCAACGCGCCTATGCTGAAATCTGCCATCCACTGTATCCGCACTATCCAGGAATTCGCCCTGCACCCACTCGATATAACAGAGGCGGGGGCAGTAGGCGAACTCATTGAGCATGCGAGCAGGGATCAGTTCAGGCACGCTATACAAAGTCTCCTTGGATTCAGGAATCACCTCAAACACCGTAGTAATAATGATAGTTGTTATTATTAATAAAGATATTTATTTTTTATGTGAAATTAGAAATTCTAAAACAAGTATATCTGCCCTCATACAAATGGCTTGATTTGATGGGGCCACGACTTTTCAGCCGTGGAAACCTGAATTTGGCAGAAGTTGCAGGCTGAGTTTGGAGGAACTTATGCCAAGCCGCGGGGTTGGAGAATAAGATTCTGAGCAGGGCTGAAAATCCCTGATTATCCAACTTCACTGTCTCAGTACCGATCAATTTTTCTAGAGGAGTAGCACTCGTATCATTGCGACCACAATGACCTTCGAGGGCAAGATAGAAAAGGCCAGTTACACAGTAGATCCTGAAAGGAAGTTGAGATCAGTTCTAGAGGAGGGCTGCTCTTTTTGGGAAACGATAGATGAATACGAGAAGGCATCAGTGCATGGCTATTCTAATCGAGATATCAGCTTCGAGATTAACAATCATCTCTATAATGGAGCGCCCTTCTCGAAAGAAGCGCGGAAGATAATGGAATGGCTGGATCAAGCGCTGCAACGTGCTAGCCTGCCTGAGGATATGACACTCTACCGTGGTGTGAGCCCTGAAATCTGGGATCTAATGAAGTGCGATTCCAAATACACTACGACTGGAGAGGTATTCCTGGCCGATGGCTTTGTCTCAACCACATACGACCGAGCAAAGGCATTGGAGTATGCTTCTAAAAAGGCGAAAGATCCTGATGAGATCGCTTTGATTGAAGTGCATGCTGGGAAAGGCACTCACGCGTTGTCGATCGAAGCTCATTCATACTCGCCAGAAGATAAAGAGATTTTAATTAACAGGGGGACAAAGTTTAAAGTAGTCGAAGCAATAAAGATGGTATTGTAATGAAGCTCATTTGGGAGGTGGTAGTATAGATGATGCTGATAAGACGCCGGAGATGCTGGAGCGCATAAAGAAATACAGGCCTGAGACGAAAGCTCCTCCAGACTATCATCCTCTCATCGAATACTTCCCCAACGCATATGGCCCGGCTGAAGATGAGAAACCAACAACAAAGCAGAAAGCCTCCGAGAAAGCCAAAGCATAAGTCATTTTTTCTTAAGAGAATTCCGAAAAACCAATTTTAATTGATAACTATAAATACTATTGTTAGTATATAATGATACGTGAGGAACCTCACTGATTTTGCCCTTCGTCTGGAATACGAACGGGTCAAAACCTAAACTCCGCCCTTTTTAATAACCATATTCGCCTCAACAGGCACGCTAATTCCCATCTTTTCCAGAATCATCCTCTGTTTTTTAGAGACCTCCGTAAGCCTCCAATTTCCGCCGACTTTAACTGCTCGCAACTTTGACAATTCCATCAGAATCTCCTCAATGGAACTCTTATCGAGCAACTTCGCCTCCCTGGCCCTCCGGAGCAAAATCGCTCTCAGTATCAGCGATATGA